>JALUDQ010000165.1 GCA_027043985.1 Desulfurococcales archaeon | reverse complement strand
AGATGTCAACCCAGACAATCCACACTTTCTCTCCGGGTATTAGTGCTAGTTTCTCTAAGTCTATTACTCTTATTTCTCTCAAGCTCCTATCTATAACTCTTGCCAACTCGATAGCGTTTTCATCGGGTGGTCCTGGCTCAAAGGATGGCGATGCTAGAGGAACGAATTCAGCATTAACTGTTAGAACTCCCTCGTTAGGCGTGTCAGGGAAAGGTGTGCCTACCTCCATTTTTACTCCTACAAGTACAACAGTATTTCCTAACTTAACTAGTGCTGAACCCTCTGCTTTCGGCACGTAGTTTGTCTCAATAACTATCCTCCTGTACTCATCCAATCTTCTACCATCAAGTCTTAAACCCTTGGCTACTAGTGATTTTATTGACTCCTTCTTTAATCTGGGTAATATGGGTATATTTGAGGGGGTTGTGGACATTTCTATCACTCCTCTAAGCTTACTTCAACATATCTTTTACGTAGAGCTTCTCTCTGAAGCTTGTAGATTTCTTTAATACCCTTCTCTGCGAGCCTTAGTGCTTCCTTAAACTCTTCGGGTGTTAGCACACCATTTAATTGTAGTAGCGTTATCTTTCCTAGTGTTGGCATCATTGCAACAGGCATGTCTGCTTCACCAAACTCGTCTTCAACTTGATCTATGTCTAATACGAGAACGCCATCAACTTTTCCTACAGCTACTCCCGCTACTAGATCTCTGATCGGTATCCCCGCATCTGCAAGCGCTAGCGATGCTGCTGTTATACCTGTTGTTCTCGTCCCTCCATCTGCTTGTAATACTTCTATGAATATATCAATTGTAGCCCTTGGATATAGTTCCGAGAATATTACTGGTTCTAGAGCTTCTCTTATAACTTTTGATAACTCTATCTCTCTTCTAGATGGCGCAGGGCTTTTCCGCTCCTCAGTAGAGAAGGGAGCCATATGGTAGCGGCATCTTATAACAGCTCTATCCGGCAAAGACATGTGGCGTGGATGTAGCTCTCTCGGACCATATACAGCTGCTAAAACCTTGGTTTTCCCAAATTCTACTAGAGCCGAACCATTAGCATTGTTTAATACCCCTACTTCCATTTTAATAGGTCTTAGCTCATCTGGCTTCCGTCCATCGTGACGTAAGCCGTCTTCCCTGATTAATTTTATATCTGCTTTCTTACCCATGTTATAATCCCCTTCTCGCTTTCTCCTCTCTTATAAAGTTTCTTGTACGGTCGGTTAGACCTGTTGTATGCGCCTCTGCTTCTATTTTCTTTAAGGCTAATATTAGTATATCTTCTAGTTCCTTATTACTACAGTTTATCCATATCCTACCATTCTGCGCCACTACTATATCACATCCTGTTTCGTTCATTAACATGTTTATCATTGTCCTCTTTTTACCGATTACCCTTGGCACCTTAGATACTTGTATCTCAACTATTCTTCCATGTACTATCTTCCCTAATCCTCTATCCTTTATAGTTAACACAGGATTATGTACTCTATCAAATAAACTTATCTTTGCTAGAACATAGTCTCCTACATCAAAGTATTTCCTTAAGTCATCTTGTATGGGATTGAACTGTCTATTTAATGCATCACTTGCATTCATTATTGCCCTATAAGGTGCTCTTATATCAACAATCCAATTAGTGATACCTACGTCAATGATTAAGCCTATTACAAGGTCTCCTACTTTTGGTAGATAGAAGCCTTCTAGTGGAATTATGTTTAACTTGTTGTCTTCTACTGACGCTAAGCCTATTATTGCAGAATAATACTTGTCTTCAACCTTATAGATGTATGGTGACTGTGCTTGAACGTCTCCTTCTGCTAGTAGTTCTCCGGGTAGCACTAGTTGCCTATTCTCAACATATACTTTACCTTTAACGGTTTCCGTGCTCAACTATTACACCTTCTACTTAGCCTACGTGTGTTATTCTTATTTCTGCTTCTCCTCTAGTTAATGAATTTATCTTGCTTATTACCTCGTTCTGCATACCCGCTGGTATCTCTAATTCAACTATAAGTGAACCATCGTTTTTCCATTCAGTCTTTTTGACCTCGCCAAGCTTTGGTATTTGAGAGTATATTCTACCTGAATAAGCTGGTGGAATACGTATTAGTAGTATTGCCTTAGCGATTTTTATTGGGAGTATTCTGCTTATAGCCTTTATAACGTTCATAGCCTGCTTTTCAATATCAAGGAATGGGTCTATTCCTACTCGGGCCTGCTCCATTGCTAGTTCAATGCGCTTGGGAGGTATTGGTGCTTTAGTTCTCGGATCAATAGCATTTCTTGATATAAATGTTATTATCTGTTTACGTTTAGCTTCTATCAGTTTTCTACGTTGTTCTGTTGTAAGCTGTATTTCACCACGCTTAACTATCTCTACAGCAATCTTCTTGATATCAGTTGTTCCAAAGATCTTCTTTAATGCTTCAGGAGAAGCTTTCAGTCCTTTACGAGCGTCCTTGTATACGTAGTCCCCAATCAATAGGTCGTCGAGATTAACCTTCTTACCTTCCCTCAACTGCATAGCTAGTTCAGGATTAACCAATACCTCAAATACTTGCCCGCCTACTTCAAGTCTCGCTATTACATAAGGCCTCGACATATCTTTGCACCTTAGAATACCGTATATCTAGTAGTATATAGCGTCTTAATAGTCTATTTTACCAATAACTCCAGTCCTAGAAAAATACCCAGAACAATATCCTTCCAAATATATTTATTTGATAGAAGAGAGTAGAATTAGAGGACCTTTTACTCTAACTTGCTCATATATTCTTCTATTTCTTTTGTTGAAAGCTTCTTGAATTTACGTTCATCTACAGTTATGTATCCTATCTCGATATTACCAGCTGTTAGCTTGCCCTCAATCGATGAAGCCAGCGTTTTAAGACCTAGGAGTATTGTTTCCTCTAATCCTAGATCATAGTTATAGTTCTTTTCTAGGAAATCACTTGCTGTCTGACCACCAGATCCTATTGCAACTGCGAAATATGGTGTTACCTGGCCTCCGGGTTCTGTCATGAGGAGTCTTGTTCCACGGTCATCTACGCCTGCAAATATTAGCGCTACTCCAAAAGGTCTTACACC
>JALUDQ010000164.1 GCA_027043985.1 Desulfurococcales archaeon | reverse complement strand
GTACTCCTAGCTCGTGTACGAAGTCTCTTGCAACGGTCATCCAGTAGGCTAGCCATGGATTAATTATTATCTTCTCCTCTACTGCTTCGCTTACCTTGAATTCCTCGGGTTTTTCTTCGCCTCTCTCTTTAGCCTCCCCCCTTAGGATACGTATCTTTGTATCTGCAACCCTGTCTAGGAGGGGGCATTCCGGTTCTTCTGGGTCGAAGAAGAATTCTACCTCCATTATAGTGAATTCTCTAAGTCTCATCATACCCTGACGCGGAGATATCTCGTTACGCGCTACTCTACCTATCTGAGCAATACCTATTGGTAGCTTAGCCCTCATGGCATCATATACTCTCTTAAAGGCTACAAACATTCCCTGAGCTGCTTCCGGCCTAAGATAACCAGTATTGCCCTTGTATGGACCTATAGTTGTCTGGAAGAGGAGGTTGAAGAGCCTTACCTTGCTTAGCTCTCCACCACATACTGGGCAGCGTAGACCGTGTTTTCTTATTACCTCATCTAGCTCTTCTACTGTTAGAGACTCTGCTTTAATGCCTAGTTGTTCTTCAACTAAATGATCCGCTCTAAAGACTCGGCCACATTTAAGACATTCTACTATAGGGTCTGTGAAGTGTTCTACGTGGCCGCTTGCTTCAAACACCTTACTGGGCGTTATCATCGGTGACTCTATTTCTACAACGTATTCCTGGTGTTTCCGTATAAACCATTCACGCCATTTATCCTCAATATTCTTCTTCAACCTTATACCAAGTGGTCCTAGCTCATAGAATCCAGCTACACCGCCATAGATTTCAAAGGCTTGCCAGAAGAATCCTCTACGACGGGCGAGCTCCACTATTTTCTCATAGAGGTCTCCACTATTATTCAAGACCCATGATACCTCCTCGTGCTTTAAGCCTAGTGTACTAGGATACGGTTTATAGTCTTAGGAGTACTAGTTAATAAGGTAGCCCTTAAGCCTTACCTAATAGGGCTTGGAGGAGAGTTGGAGAGAATTGCTTGAACTCTACGTTGATACTACGAGTAGGGTTTTCGGATGCTTTAACCCTAAACCAAATACCCCCTTCGTCCTAGTGGGGGCTCCACTAGATGTTACCGCTAGCTATAGGCCTGGGACAAGGTTTGCTCCTGCTAGTATCCGGCAAGCTGCATGTAATATTGAGTTCTATTCGCTGAGAAGTGGGCTTGACTTCGAAGACGTTGGTGTAAGGGATCTAGGAGATATAGCTATATCGCCTGGTGTGGTTGAGGATAATCTTGAACGTATTGCTAAGGTTTCACGCGAGATAATAGAAGGTGGTGGAAGACTAATACTGCTGGGGGGAGAACACCTCGTAACCTACGGGGTTATGAGGGGACTCCTAAAATTCAAGCCGTGCCTACTATACCTTGATGCACATTTTGATCTAAGAAACGAGTACCTCGGCTTGAAGCTTAGCCATGCTTCTACTCTTAGACGCATAGTAGAACTACTTGGACCCGACCGAGTATTTGTTGTAGGTGTTAGGGCTTTTACTAAAAGCGAGCTAGAATACGCTACAAAACATGGCATAAGGCATGTAACACCAATACAGTTACGTCTCCTCGGCTTAAGAGAGGTTGCTAGGAGAATAAAATCATGGATGAATACATGTGAAACTCTATACCTCTCAGTAGATATGGATGTATTTGATCCAGCATATGCTCCCGGGGTAAGTAATCCTGAAGCCGATGGTGTTGACCCCAGCAGTATGTTGGATTTATTATATATGGTCTTGGATAAGAGACTCATAGGATTCGATGTAGTAGAAGTATCACCACCACACGACGTATCAGATATAACTAGTATACTTGCAGCTAAAATAGTAGTTGAAGTAACAACAAAACTCTATAGTGATCTACGCTTAAGGAAACGCTAAGAAAACTATATTGCTTTAACCTTTTTTACAACAGGGCTTCTAACCTTATAGATTACACGATAACCACAGTAAGGGCAACGTATACGTGGTGCTAGTACCTGGAGCTGGAATAAGTCGAAGACTCTACCACATCTACCACACTTGTATAGTACTCTACCAGCACTCATACTAGTATCAACCCGGGAACACTTGTTAAGCGATAACGTTTATAAGAGTTGCCTACCATAGGTACCAAGGAGCAAATACCTCTCAGGGTATACCAGGATATGGGAAAGGATCCATCTTCAATATTTGGAGGGTTACCACCAGAAATATATGAACAGTTGACGAAAGAGGAACAGATAATAAAGATAAGGCTTGAGAAAAGAAAATTCGGTCGAGAAGTAACTATTATCGAGGGCGTTGATGAGAAAGAATTCAACTTAAAGAAACTAGCTTCTACACTAAAGTCAAGACTAGCAACAGGCGGAACGGCAAAGAACGGCAAGATAGAGTTACAAGGCGACCACCGTCACCGGGTAAAAGAAATATTAGTAGAGTTAGGGTTCCCCGAAGAAAATATATTGATAATAGAGTAGCCAGCTAATAAGCAATTAATAATGTTTTCTAGAGTTTCCTAAAAACAATAAAATTGTTTTAAGCCTAGCTTGGCCCCCATTACTTCTTTCTTACACTATGATTCTATAGAGAAGACTTTCTATAAAGTATCGCTTATGGGAAAAGGTTATTGTGGTAAGGTTATGCCTAGTTCTCTTGCAAGTTCCTTGTAGCGGTTCCTAACGGTTACTTCTGTTACACCAGCTATTTGTGCTATTTCTTTCTGGGTTCTCCTCTCATCGTTTAACAATGCCGCAATGTATATTGCTGCTGCAGCTAAGCCTGCGGGATCCTTACCAGCTGTAATGCCTTTTTCTCTAGCTTTTCGTAGAATCTCTATTGCCGTCCTAATAGTTGCACCACTAAGGCCTAGTAGGCTAGCTATACGTGGTACATGGTCTGCTGGATCAGCTATTGGTACTCTTACACGTAGTTCTCTTAGTATGAGCCTATAGCACCTAGCTACTTCTTTACGATCAGCTTTAGTATACTGTGCTATTTCGTCTAACGTACGAGGTATTCTGAGACGACGGCATGCAGCATAGATTGCAGCTGCGACTACGCTCTCAATGCTTCTACCTCTAACTAGACCTTTGTCAACTGCTTTACGATAGATTATAGCTGCTTCCTC
>JALUDQ010000163.1 GCA_027043985.1 Desulfurococcales archaeon | reverse complement strand
ATCATAGAATGGATAGAAAGATATTGTTGAAAGTAAAGCCTTTCAGCCTAGTCTACCAGGCAACGATGAACGATCTAGGAAAATTTATGCCAATATTTACCGAGCAAGCAAGACTATTCCTCCCAACTCTTCTAAGAGAGATGGGAGTCAAGTATATGGGGGATGTTATAGATAAAATAAAACGATCCTTTGATAGAGAAGTAGCTAGAAAGTATAGAGTGGCACAATCAACTATAGGGAATATTGGTAGAGGACTAATACTACTACATGATACCGGGCTCTTTGATGTGAGAGTTAAGAAGAGGGGCTTAGAGTTATGGTTTGATGAACCAGACTATAAGAGACTCTACGATACTGGAGGCATAGTTGTAGTTGATCTTAGATGGGCTAACTTACACTCAAGTTCACCCTATACTGAGACAATCATAGTATATAGGCTGCTGACAAAATTATTCGAGTACAAAGATGAAATTCTTAGAAGCCATGGAGAACCTAATCCAACGATAGTCTTAATTGACGAGGCCCATAATTATTTCCCGCAAGCTAATAGAGAGGGTTATAACAAGGATTTAATGGAAACTATTATCAACAAGATTACGAGACTAGGGAGAGTTAGGAGAATAGGCGTGGTTTTTGCTACGCATCAGCCAAATGATTTGAATAACCTAATAATACAGCTGACTAATACTAAGATAGCATTGAGAAGCAATAAGAAGACCTTAGAGGCAATAGAGCTAGCAGAATACGCTCCAACACTTAGAAACGCTCCCAATGGATACGCTATCATAGTCTCACATGTCTATAGAACACAGGTCGTTGAAACCCAAATAATACCTCCACAAACCAGGCATAAGAGCCCCTAAGTTTTTCCTCTAGTATCCTAGGTTTCATTATGTGGTCTCTACTGTATCTTATATTATTTTTTGTATGTATTGTTTGCTTCTTTTTAGGTATGGTTGTGCTTCTTGAGGTGTTAGTAGGTGTATTTCGAATGGGTGGTAGGGTGGTAGGTTTAGTTTTTCCTCGACTTGTGCCTTGATTCTTGCTTTTTCTAATGTTTTTCTCGGTGTGTTCTCCGATACTACTAGGATGTCTACGTCGCTTCCCCCTACTTGGTCTTCTCTGACTGTGCTTCCAGTAACGTAGATTTGGGCGTCTGGTAGTATTTCCTTGATTACCCTAGCTATTTGTTGAACATATTTTCTCCATTCTCTAAGCATTTTTGCTCTATATAATGCTGTCTCCATGAATGCGGTCATGTTTTACCGCCTACTACTTTATCGACTAAGTCTATGGTCTCCTTAGCTAGTTTAACCATGTCTTCTGCGTCTTCCCTAGTATATTCACTAATGAAGTATCTTGCCATAAAGTATGCGTCTTCGAGGGCTATGAATCTAACCCTATTTGCCTTAACGAATTCTTCTAGTTCCTTAGAGCCTATGATCTTATTGAGTTCTCCTAGTAGTCTTCTTATGCTATGGGTTCGAGGGTAATCACCTACGATCATGAGTATAGTAGATTTTAGATACAATTGTAGTGCTTGTTCGGATAAGAAGCATGCTAGATCATATGAGCCTCTCTCTAAGGCTATCTTGGCTTCCTCTAGGAATTCTAGAGCTCTTCTACGGAGAATTTCTACTTCAAGCTTGTGAGCGCTCACTTTATCCACACTCTTAAAATACACTTAGCCATACTACTATTTAGCCATTCTAATATCTCCTTTATAGCAAGCTTACCTTTAATTGTTGTTATTCCAAAAACCTCTAATACGGGGACTTTCTCGGAAAATTTTCCCAATTGTTATCGAGTCTTCAACTAGTTCTTCTTACAGTCTTAGTTCTCTGATGAGTGAAACTAAATGCTTATTAGTCTATGTTGACCACTATTATACGTTTACTTATATCTATCCTAACTATCTCTATGATCTTCTTAATCTTCTCCCATTCTCTTTGGAGCTTTCTTTTAGCTAATGCCACGGTGTCTTAGGCTTATAGCTTAATATAGCGTATGCTAGTATGGGATCTGGTATTTGGTAGCCTTGGCTTGTCTTTTCTAGGAACCCGGCGTCTACTAGGTTTCTTAATAGTTGACTAAATATTGAGTCGCTTATTCTTCTACCTTCTTCTACTTCTAGGTATCTCTTTATTTTCAACCACTCGTTGTAGCCTTGGGCTACTGCTTTTAGGATTAACGTGTATCTCTTTGCTGCTATCAATCTTGTCTGGAGGAAGTTTTCGTATTCTCTAATCACTATTTTCGATGCTGTTTCGAGTACCCGCTTTATTAGATCCTTATTGTATTCCTTATTTTCTACTGCATAGTAACCGTACATTGTAAGCCATCCTGGTATACCACCTAGCTGATTAACTACTTCTTCCAGGATGCTCTGGGGTGGATGCATATCATATTCTCTAAAGCCTTCCATGAGATATGTTATGCTTTGATTACGGGTGAAGGGTTTGAGAGTTACTTGGACTGATATTCTACCATAGAGTGGTGACTCAGGGTTTTCTAGTTTGAGGAACCGGTGTATGAATCCTATTTGGGACCCGGTTACAATGAAGGAAATGTTTCTCAAATAGTCGTAGGCATGCGCTATTATCGGTAAGAGCCTTATACCCCTAAGCTTTACTAGTTCTTGAGCTTCATCTAAGCCTATTACGATGCATGTATTGTTTTCTTTAGCCCACTGGTTTAATGCTTCTAGTATCTTTGAGAATAATACTTCTCCTCTACGAGACTTCTTCAACTCTATTTTTAATCCAGATACCTCTATCCCGCCTACTTGCTCGAGTATCCTTGATAGAGTCTTATGTCTCACTAATAATCTGCTAGTTTCCCTAGCAAAGTACTCGAGGAATTCGCTATGAGTTATACTTGTTTTCTCCTCGAAGACCCGGCAGTCAACTATAATACTTGGTACACTGGCTTCGTTTAGGGAGACGTTGAGAAGACTCGTCTTACCAGTTCTCCGTAGCCCTAAGAGCAGTATTAGTGGACGACACTCATTAATACCTTCTAATAGTGTTCTAAGCTCTTCATCACGGTCAAATAGGTCTCTCCTACTAGTCTTCGGCCTAATATCGAAGTAGGGCAAGACTTCTACCCCTAGAAGCTACTTCTACCCCTAGAAGTAATAAAA
>JALUDQ010000162.1 GCA_027043985.1 Desulfurococcales archaeon | reverse complement strand
AGGTAATGGGGCTTAAGCCTAGTGAAGCATTAAGGCGAGGCTATATAGCATATGTTCCCCAGAATCCCCGCTTATTCTTTCTTGGACGAAGAGTATGGGAAGAACTAGCATATATTGGGTTAAACAACTGTAACGTCTCTGAGATCCCATGTAATAAGCTTTCAATTAAGTCGTTGCTAAGTAAGCCAGTAGCATGGTTATCTGATGGAGAACTCTATAGGGTTCTCACAGCAATAGCTATTCTATCTAACACGAAACTCTTGATACTTGATGAGCCAACCTCTCATGTTGATGAAGAATATTTAGCTAGTATCCTTGAGTATCTTGCCGAGTTGAGGGATAGAGGAAACAGTATAATAATAGTTGACCACCGCGTTGAAATGCTTTCAAAATTTGTTGATAAAATACTGTTTCTGAAGGAGTACGATAAAATAGATAGTTATACGGGGACGCAACATAGAGCCGTTAGTCGAAAAGAGGATATTGTATTAGATGTAATTGATTTAGCCATAGGATATGATAGAAAACTAGTAGACAATATAACCTTTAGTGTAAGTCGGGGTGAAATAGTATCTGTGCTTGGACCAAATGGTAGTGGTAAATCAACACTACTTAAAACAATACTGGGTAAGACAAAACCGTTTCATGGAACTATTAGTCTCAAGGGAGATGTCTTCTATATCCCTCAATGGCCACTATACTGGTTTTCTACAGAGAGTGTAAGGGAAGAATTATTACTTTATTCTAGAATTTATAATAGGAGTAGAGGTTACTTAAACGATATAATTGATCAATTCAACCTAGGTGATCTTCTCGACAAAAACCCATATTCGCTGAGCATTGGAGAAGCACGCCTACTAAGTCTAGCACTAGCCGCTATCGCTAAGCCAGATCTACTGATAATAGATGAGCCACTATTAGGTTTAGACAACAAGACCATGAAGAAGATAATAGAGCATATAATCAGACTAGACAATAGCATAAGCATTCTCATAGCATCCCATAACAAAATGGTAAGAGAATTCTCAACGAGAACTCATTTGATTAAGGATAATGTTTTCATAAGGGATGAGAATTGATTAATGACTTACTTGCACACCTACAAATAGTTCTCACTGGATCTAATAGGGTGAAAGTTAATCCCATCATATGTATAGCTTTTATGAGTATCCTTTCTCCAATAATACTATTGGCGTCGGACTTCATAGTTACTATAATAGTGTTTTCCCTAACCATAATCATCTTAATACTACATGGTCTTAGAACAATGTTATCGCTTCTTTTATCGGCTTTAGTCTTTATAGTGCCCTTTATAGTTTCAGCAATGCTTGTACAAGTTATTATAAACGAATATTATGGCTATGATGTATTATTGGTGAGCTCTATTAGAATACTTGGTCTAGTATTATTGTCAGCGATGATTGTGTCTATTATTGATCAGGTCCGTTTAATCCGTTTTCTATCAGGTTTTTCTAGAAATTTAGCACTTCTAGCAATTCTTACAGTTAAGATTGTTGAAGTATTATTAGTTGATTTAGATGAACTATATTTAATCTATAATAGGAACTTGAAGTGTAGTAGGTTTTGCAGGCTCAAGAGCCTTTTAAAAGCATTAACGTATACATCATTACTTGATACGTTAAGTGTAATAGAAGCCTTCTATACCCGTAGTAACTTATTGTTACCTAAGAGGACGAAGAAATGAATAGCAGAGAACTTGAACTCTTAAGAATACTAGAGGCTCGCAGAGGGGAATATGTTTCTGGAAGGGAGCTAGCCAGTATTCTCGGTGTATCTAAGCCTACGCTTAACCGTATTGTGAATGCCCTTAAGAAGAAAGGCTATATAATAGACTCTAATCCTCGAAAAGGTTATCGTTTGCTCCCAGTAGATGATCTAGCTAATACGGAGTTTTACTTAGCTGATCTAGGAACTCGTCTAAGATACAGGGTACACTATGTTGAGAAGTGCGTTACAACTCAGGATATAGCTGCCACACTAGCTGAGCAAGGAGCCACTGAGGGAACTATAGTGTTAGCTGAAGAGATGAATGGCGGTAGGGGGAGGTTATCAAGGAAATGGTATGCTCCGCGAGGAGGATTATGGTTTACACTAATACTAAGACCTCATGATACCAGGTATTCGCAACTCCTAAGCCTAGCCATAGGACTGGGTATTGTTAAGGGGATAGAAAACAATTTGGGGATAAGAACTAGCTTAAAGTGGCCCAACGATGTCCTATATAATGAGGAGAAGCTTGCAGGAATACTTGTTGAGGGAAAAATAGAGGTTCCATACATTAAGTACATTTTAGTGGGAGTAGGTGTAAACGTTAACAACGAGATACCTCTTGATCTTAGAGATACTGCTATATCATTAAAAGACATATTGAAAAGACATGTACCTAGGATACCATTACTGAGAAGCATGCTACTAGAGATAGATAAATACTATAATACGCTGGTTTTTAGAGGAGATTACAAGAGGATAATAGCAGAATGGAAGAATTACTCTTCAACTATAGGTAGAAGAGTAAAAGCAATCACAGTAGAAGGCAGAACTATAGTAGGAAAAGCAGTAGACATAGATAAAACCGGAGCATTAATCTTGGAAACACCTTCTGGAATTGAAAAAATATACGCGGGAGATATCATCCACTTAAGATAACGAGATAAACGGCATACAAGGATATAAGGGAAGAGCTAGTTATTTTGGGGCCATGGTACTAGTTCGCTATCAGAAAACTCTTCCACAAGGTAGAGACTACCCTCCTCTCCAAACCTCCTTTTTAAGAACGATCCTTAAATGCTGGTTTCGGAGAAACATATGGAAGTTGACGTCGAGTTCATAAATGTTGCCAAATCTTATGACTCGGTGCAAGCCCTACGGGGTGTCTCGTTTAGAGTACCAAGAGGAGTTATTGCTGGTCTAGTGGGACCCAATGGAGCAGGAAAGACTACCTCTATGAAGATACTGTAGGCGCATTGAAAGCAAGATTATGGTGATGGATGTTAGAATATTTAGACAATGATAAAGCAATCGTAGGAGTTGTTGTGTTGTGGAGCCGCCGGCGGGATTCGAACCCGCGACCACTGGCTTACGAGGCCAGCGCTCTACCGGGCTGAGCTACGGCGGCTCGCCACCTTTCTTGTTGATTTCTTCCAGTATTTTAAGAATTTTA
>JALUDQ010000161.1 GCA_027043985.1 Desulfurococcales archaeon | reverse complement strand
TTCCAACGTATATGCTCATTGTAGGTATGGTAGCTGTAATAATTCTAGATAGGTCTACTCCCTCGCTTCTCAAAGCCTCACGTATCATCCAGATGCGTTCCCCAGCGGTAAAGGGGTTTTGTAGAGTATGGCTTTCATCGGCCATGCCCACTAGGACTACTACTTCGTCGAAGATTGTTAGAGCCCATTTAACTACCATGAGGTGGCCGTAATGGAATGGCTGAAATCTACCGAATACTAGTACTCTTCGTTTAAGCACTTTTTCATCCAAGACTCTTCCCATAACACTATTTTCTACGGGGAATTGTTATTTCCTACTCCTACACATATCTTTATCGGTGGTAGAACATTGGCTCAGAGCAACGAGAAAGTGTTTGCGAAGACCCTCGAGCATCTTAGAGAGCATGGAGTCTTCCTCCAGAAAATAGGGGAAATGGAGACAACGTGTCCAGCGTGCGGTTCTAAGGGACTGGTCATTGAGGACTACTTATACGATATGCCCGAGGTAGGAAAGGTTATTCTTAGTACTGGGAAGTGCCGGGTATGCGGTTACCGTTATACTGATGTACGTATAGCTGAGGCTAGAGAGCCTAGGAGAATAATATTTAGAGTTGAAGAACCAGAAGACCTTAACTCCCTCGTAATAAGAGCTTCAACAGCTACAATAAGGATACCAGAAATAGGAGCAGAGATGAAGCCTGGACCAGCTGCTCAAGGATTTATTACAACAGTTGAGGGAGTACTCCACATGTTTAAGGATGTCTTAGAATTCCTATGCCGGGAGAAAAAGGATAAAGTCTGTGTAGCGAAGCTCGAGTGGTTTAAGAGAGCCATAGATGGTGGAGAAAAATTCACGTTAATCATAGAGGACCCGGAAGGTGTGAGCCTGGTTAAGGGTAAGAAACAGGAACCCGTTATTGAGCCTCTCTGAGGAGTGTTTAAAAAATCCTAATAGATCTCGAACTCTAAGGTTAATGTTACTCTACTTTTACTTTGATTCCTTCTTCTTTCTTCTCCTTCTTTACTTCCTTCTTCTGTATCCTTACTTCAAGTATACCGTTCTTGTATGTTGCCTTAGCTGTTTCGGGTTTTACTTCTACTGGTAGTTCTACTTCCTTGTAGTACTTTCTATTCGTATCACTTGCCTTTATTATTAACTTGTTCTCCGTTGCTCTTACATCTATCTTGTCTTTCTCAACGCCTGGAATCTCTGCTATTACCACCACGTGATCGTCTTCCTCAAACACGTCCACTGGTGGTTCGTGTTCCTCGCTTATTATTGGTCTGCCACGAGTCTTTCTTATATTGCCGAACTCCTCTATTATCGGCCTACCATCGGGTCCTATGGTTATCCTGAACCCGTAGACTATTGGCTGGCCAGGCTTCTCAGGTACCATGGATGTTCTTGTTAGCATATCTTCGAATTCTCTTAGGAAGGCTCTCTCAACTTCTTCTATCTCCTTGAAGAAGTCTTCGAATATGTCGAATATGTCTCTTCTTCTCCTCCACCAGGCCATGGTGTACACCAGAATATATAGTGTACTTGGAGTTTAAGACTGTATCCATAATAATCATTTACTGTAATCAAATATTAGTCTCAGTGCATCTTTTATAGTATTTCGCACTATTGTAGGATGTATTGGTAGTAGATGATACATGCTTAGGCTCCTAAATACTATCTCCTCTACTTTTCTATAGAGTTCTTCTACGTTATCTATCTTCAACTCTAGGGGCGGGCAATTCTTTAACAAGACTTCGAGGGGTTTTTGTTCTAGGAATCCTTTTGGCTTGAAAGCACTATTTCTTATTGACGCTACTATTGAGGATAATAGACTTGTAGTGTAACTTGTATTTAATAATAGTGTTATTGCTTCAGCTATAGCATCTATTAGTCCAAGAGGTTTGCTGAAAAGTTTTATTAGTGTGTTAAGATTTCTCCAGGGTTCGTTTAATTCTATTTCTTCTCCGAGAATTTCTGATAACGCAGTAGCCTCGCAGGTACAGTATGTATTCTCTAGGATTGAGGATACTAGTAATACTTCGTGGGGGAGAGCGCATGGATGCTCTATTATGCTTGGGAAAGGAATTATTGATAATAGCCGTGGAATATAGTTGAACCTTACATCCCTTAAGGGTACTGATATAACCCTCATCTTCTCCCGATACTCGCTGACACCGAGTAAGCCTATGTTTCCAGCAAGTCTATTACATGCCAGGTATTTGCTCCAGTTTACGCTAAGCCATCCACCTACGGCTACGAGTATATTAGTATTAGATGATATAGGTGTTCCCGCCTTAACAATACTGGCTTGCAGTCTACGGGCTAGGAAGCCTGCTATATTGCTTGAAGACCCTATATCGTCTACTATTACCGCTATGTCTCCGCCTTCCTCTATTAGCCAGTGGGAGAGGATCTCTTTATCTGAGTCATAGACAACCGTGCGGGGGATAATGTACGGCAATGTAGGCCATCCTTTAATGCATCTTTGTTTTTAGGGGAAGAGTTATAGACTTCCCCACACCAATATTTGCTCCAGAGAATAATTAAGTATTGACGTATTGGAGGCGTAGTATATGAGGAAGACTACTTGGAAAATCCTCGTCTACGGGGTCCTCGCTATAATAGTTGTTATTGGAGCATTGAACATGTTAGCACCAGTATTGAGGAGTGGCCAGATATTATTGATGGGTAATGATCCCTGGATAGAGTATTGGCTTACAAAGTATCTAGTTGAACACGGAATAGGTTCTTGGTGGAGTCTAACACCAGCGAATCCAGATACACATATTTTCTGGTATCCTTATGGTAGAGACTTTACGAGAACCGAGCACCCTGGCGTACCAATGTTTGCTGCTTTAACCTATCCTATTGGGAAGACACTAGGACTTGACGTTATGCAGTGGACGGCTGTTACACCGGTATTCTTCGGCGTAATAGCGATTATAGGGGCATTCTTCCTTGGTAGAGAACTATTTAATGGAAAGGAGTGGAGGAGTGATGTAATAGGACTAATCTTCGCAGCCTTCATGGCAACACTTGTCTCGGGTACGGCTAGAAGCTTCGCTGGCTTCATTGAGAAACAAGGATATGGCGTCGCGCTAATGTTGTTTGGAGTATACTTTTACCTAAGGGCTCTTAGAAAGAAGAGCTGGGTTGACGGCTTAATAGCTGGTATACTTGTTGGATTAACTTTCTGGTTCTGGGGAGGCTACATATTCGTTTACACGCTACTAGGTTTACACCTAGCCCTCCTACCCTTTGTGAAAAAGATAGACAACAAAGACCTCATAACACTAACAGCTCTAGTAGCTGCTGCTTACGGTGTTGGATTAGCCTATGATGTGCCAGCGGCATTTCTTAAGAGTAAGATAGTCTTGACTCTAGCATTAGGCCTAGTGCTTGTATATGTTTCCACGATACTTGGTAGCAAAAAGTACTACTTGTATACGCTAATAGCGATTGGTGCTGCAGGTATCGCCGCGTTAGCGTTAGGGTTCATTGAGATTCCGGGTAGAATACTCTATGCTCTAGGCATACAAGTAGATGTTAAACCCATTGTAGCTACTGTAGCAGAGCACGCGGGTAGAACTCTAACGGATATGACACTTGAAAGCGGTATAGCATTTGTTCTAGCAGTCTTTGGAGTCATATACGTATTATATAGGCTTATAACTAAGCCCAATGAGAAGTGGTTATTCATACTCATTACTGGAGTAACAATGCTATACCTATACTATAATATGGCCTATCTATCAGAGATTAGCCTAGCATTCTTCGCCCCACTAGCACTAGCATTAATAGACTGGTCTCTCGACGTGTTAAGCCCCCCATCCAAGGCTGCATTGTCTAAGAGGACTAGTATTGAGAAGCTGGGAGCAGTTTTCATCCTGGTATCGGTATTGATCCTCATACCGCATTCAGCTATACTGACATTTGCTAGTAGGTATCAGTCGGATATGAGCTTAAACGTCTATGGTAAGGCTTGGTGGAATATGCTAGATTACATAAAAGACTATACACCCAACGACTCAGTTATCGTTGCCTGGTGGGACTACGGTTACTGGATAAGCGTCTATACTGGTAGAGCGAGCCTAGCTGATGGCGCGACATGGAATACTACTCAGATCTGGTTATTAGCAAATATATTAATGAGTAATGAGACCAAGGCTGTAGAATATATGGAGAAGTACTTCCACCTCAAACCCAATAAGACCTTCGTACTAGCATACTTCTATGCCCAAGACATGGGTAATGATACATGGATGATACTGCCAAACCAGGGAGACATGGGTAAGAGTATAGCAATGCTATTCATCAAACACGGCCCCAATGGACCTAAGCCAGCAAACCTCTACCAGTATAGATTACAGTTCTTCCAAAACATACTACCACAATACTGGTACGTACACCCACAATACGGTGCTCTTACACCAAAATTCGACCTACCAAGCGATCAGCTACCACTCCTATACAAGCTAGCAATAGACAGCATCTACGAACTAGGCAAGAAAGCTGCAATGATAGATCCCATGACTGGCCAGTTAAAAATAGTACAGAGACCAGTTCTAAGATACTTTACACCAGAATACGTGACCTATGATGTAGCAGGATATAGCAGTAATAACATGAAGCCAGTATACATTATAGTATTCCTATACAAGTTTATTGGAACAAGCGGTATACAGCAAACACAGACCCAGACAACACAAGAACAGACCAGCACCCAGACAAATACTGCAAACACTACAAACGTAGCAACCCCTAGGTAAACCAATTGTATTGCCTCCTTGAAGACCTTCTTTGTTTTACAATATTTTTAACCATCTATAGCCTAGTTTTACTGTAGCCTCTGGTATAGGTGATTTCTAGTTGACGGGTAAACTAGGATACGATTTCATGGAGAAATACGTTTTCAATAGGATAGGATATAAGAGGAGAGAAGTATTGCAGGGACCAGGTATAGGGGCTGATGCCGCTATAATAGACATGGGTGATAGAGTATTAGTAGTACATAGCGATCCCATTACCGAAGCTGTTGAGAGACTCGGATGGCTTGCAGTAAACATTGCCTGCAATGATGTCGCTGTTCGAGGTGCTAGGCCTCTATGGGTTTCCACAACTATCCTCCTACCAGAGGGCTTTGATGAAGAACTCTTAGATACTATTACACGTGATATGGATAGTGCTGCTAGAGAACTAGGCGTTATGATTGTTGGCGGGCATACTGAGGAGACTCCGAGACTTGATAGACCAATAGTTAATGTCACAGCTATGGGTCTTGCATCTAAGAAGACTCTCGTACTCACTAGTGGTGCGAGAATAGGAGACCTAGTGGTTATGACTAAGACTGCCGGATTAGAGGGAACGGGTATTATTGCGAGAGACTTTGAGGAAAGACTTGTTAAGAAAGGCGTGGATAAGGAAATCATAGCTCGTGCAAAAGAATTTACATGGAAGGTTAGCGTTGTGCGTGAGGCATTATTGTTTGCATGGCTTGGTGCAACAAGTATGCATGATCCTACGGAGGGCGGACTAATAGGCGGACTTGTTGAGATGAGTATTGCTAGCGGGAAGAAGTTTATAGTCTATGAGGAAAAGATACCAGTTGCTGAAGAGACAAGGATCATCACTAACGCCTTAGGCATAGACCCCTTAAAACTGATTAGTAGTGGTGTTCTCCTCGCAACTATTCCACGCGAAAAAGCCAACTATATCTTAGAATATGCGGGTAAAGTTGGAGTTACCGCTAGTATTATCGGTGAAGTTGTAGAGGGTTTTGGTGTAGAGCTTGTTAGAAAAGATAGTAGACGCGAATACTATGATGGCTTTATTGTCGATGAGATAACTAGGTTGTGGTAGCTTTAGCTGATAGCTTTGTCTTGAAGCGTTTAGCTATTATTTCATCTATGTTACGTGTTTTCCACTTAACGTATAGTAGGAAGGTCTTCAGTAGAGCTCTTGCGATAAGGTATTGTGGCCCCTTCATGTAGAACTCGTTCATTATGTTGTAAGCCCATCTTAGCGAGTGTTCTAGAGTCTTCCTCATAACCATTATATGTGCTTCTGTTACATGTATGTCTTTAAACCAGTCCTTATTCTTCAAGAACCCCATTGGGACAAAGAACATTGGTACTATTAGGCTACGGTAATCCTTTAGCCTATCCAGTAATTCAAGTGTAGCTATTACATCTTCCTCTTTCTCTTCGGGTAAGCCTAGTATTAGTGTTGCAGCTGGTACTATACGGTTTTCATGCATTATCTTGAATGCCTCCTCTACTATTTCTGGCCACTTCTCGGCGGGGAAGGGTGCTGCTTTAGCTGGCATTATTATCTTGGCTAGTCTCACTGAGCCCGTCTCTATTCCTACTTCTACTCCCAGATAGTCTTGCTCCGCCTTACTGTATATGTAGTCTGTTAGCCTCGAGACAAGCTTATGTTTTTGTTCAGCATAGACTATTGCTGCTAGACTTGCATGGCTCCAAGCCAGTCCCCTATAATGTCTCAGTGCTATTTCGTGGAGCTTCATTAAGGGTTCTGGTCTAGGCTTTACGCCGTCTGCTCCATAGAGTAGTACGTCTTCTGAGTGCAGTATGCCAGCTTTTATCCCGTGGGCTACGTTAACCTTTATTTCACTCTCAATTATATCATAGGGTATGAAGCGTAATGGTCTCAACGTTACGCTACAGAACTTACAGCCACGTGGACAGCCACGCATTATTTCTACTAGCCCATTAACACTAGCACCCTTGATGACTGATATCTCTCCTATGCTCGGACTCTCTCGTGGACCAGCATAGACGTATCGCGGTAGTGGCTCATCATTTAACGCTCTCTCAACTAGTTCGACAACAATCCTCTCGCCTTCACCATCAACAACAGTGTCAATACCCCACTTAGCCCAGTAATCCTCATTCCAGAGCCACTGCCATGCAGCGGGGCCTCCAGCAATTATCTTCACACCCCTAGCCTTAGCCTCTCTTATCTCGGGTCTCTCCATAAACGATATGAAGGACTTGCGGTTAACGGGTTCTTTCTTTGTAACAAGCCACCACTCAGAACTCGGGGGCCCCAAGGCAAAGTAGTCATGATGGCTTAGCATTAGTACTTTAGCATGTTTTAAGTGTAAGTGAAGGTAATCTGGATCTATTATCGCTGCCTTAAACCCCTCGTCTATTAGTTTTGCTTCAATCTTCCTCATACCATAGGGTGCTTCAACTGGTCTACCAATCTTATCGGTTTTTACTTTAGGACACGCGATCCACTTCCATATTCTTTCGGGTAATCCTATTGCCGGCCCAGTTGCCATAAACCCTATGAATTCTTTACCATGGTGATTGCTCATCATACACCTATCTACTGTCAACACTATATCGTAGTGTTCCATCATCCCACCCTTGATAGATGTTATCAATTCTTGTACTACTTCTTATCATACAAGAATTATCATACAAATATTTACGGCTTACGCTAAACACATTGCATGTATGTTTATATATGGTTAAATAGTGAGAAAACCCACGGTTTTCTCAACAATTGAGTAGAGCCGTGAAATATTTTCTTCAAGCCTCTTCTCATGGAAGCCTATACGATGCTCTGGGTAAACTGTATCCGATACTAGCTGTATGCTTGAGAACCCGATATCATAGTATTTTGCCACTGCTAGTAGGCTGCAAACCTCCATTTCAACTCCAAGAACACTCCATTTCTCATGATACTCTTTAAGCTTCCACCGATGTTCACGGAAGGGTGCTGGAAGACTCCACATCCTACCCCGATGATAGCGTAGCCCCATATCCTCTAGTATTCTTGAAAGCATATCAACGTGTATTTTATCTACATCTAAGCCTATACCATGTGGAATATAGTGTTGGCTTAACCCGTCCTCGCATACTCCTCCCGTAACTATTATGAAGTCTCCTATATCTACATTAGAACCTACTCCACCACAATACCCTATATACAATATATGACGAGTTTTCCCAAGAGCGAGTACTTCTTCTACAACACCTGCTTCTCCAGGACCAACACCAATATACATTAATGAAATCTTCTTACCCGATACAAAACCATTATGTAGCCCCCATCTAGAGTTGCATTCATAGAGCCACTTATTATTACACTTCAATCCAAGCTTCTCTACTAGATGACTCCATATACGGTTAATACTGGTTACAATTAATACTTCGCCCACGTCAAGAGAACTTGGATCCAGGTTCTTAGACTTACAAACATATTCTATCCAGTCCATTGGACCAAATACTGGGCCACACTCATCTCTCTCATCCAAGGATTATAACCACCTCATTAACCCGAGAAATAGGATTATTGTTGAGTGACGTGCAACCGTACGGGGTTTCATTGCACCCCGTTACGCGGGTTAGGCTCGCCCCGCCTCTGACCCCGAGATTACTGTTACTCCTTGTATCTCTTAGAAATATTTTCCGGAGCTAACGATGATTTACCTTGTAATATACAATAGTTTTTCTGTTTCAGTGTGTATTATCTTGTTTTTTCTTTCAATTAATCCATAGTATTCTTCTGGTACTATTGCTATGTCTACTTGGTTGTCGTTAAATAATAGAGCTGCTTGTGATGGTGTTTTCGACTTAACCCTTATTATCCTATGCTCCCTGTATTCTTCTATTATAATGTTTTGTAGTTTTGAGAGACTCGTCGCCTGAGAGTACCATGCCACTCTTATTGTTTTCTTCAAGTTTTCTCCAGCTACTATTAAGATTTTCCTATTCTTCTCTTCTACTATCTTCGGGTTTCCGCCCAACTCTCCCACTATGTCATGTGATACTACTATGCTTGATACATAGTTGTTTTCAAACAATATTTTAGCGGTAAGCGATCCCAGGGGTAGGGGGCGCTTATTTTCTTCTCTAGCTTTTTCTACTAGTAGGCTTGATTCTTCTCCTACTATTACGTCTTTTTTAACTAGTTTTAATGGGATGATTTTTCTCCTTGTTCCCGGCTTTATTGGGGCGTATTCTTCTTCGCTTATAACTAGTATTCCATCAGCCTCTAATACCCTCTTAATCATGTAGGACTCGTATTCATAGGGTACTGCTATCCATTCATTCAATATAGTGTTCCAGTATAAGAATACAGGCTGATAGGTTCTCCTACCACGTGCTCCCTGAGCTGGTAGGGCTAGTATTGCCTCTAGTTCAGCTACTCCACTAGTCTCTGAGCCCTCCATCCGGTATAGGTATGGTTTAACTAGTATTTCGTATACGTTGCGGGCTGATCCGGGGTTGCCAGGTAATCCGAATACTGGTTTGTCTTTTACACGAGCTATGATTGTAGGCTTACCGGGCTTTAATTTAAGCCCATGTACTATTAGCTCGCCTATCTTCCCGAGCACACGGTAGACTATATCTCCTACACCAGCTGATGTGCCACCAGATAATAATATTATATCATATTTCTCTACTGCCTCCTCAACTATTCTCCTAAGCTCTTCCTCGCGGTCTCCTACAATGCCTAGTCTATCTGCCTTGAAGCCGTCCCTCTCGAGCATTGCTTTCAAGCTAAAACTATTTGAATCATAGACTTTTCCCGGCTCGAGAATGCTACCGGGTTCTACGAGTTCATCACCAGTAGATATTATCGCTATCCTCGGCTTAGAGAACACTTTGACCCTACGAATCCCTACATTAGCTAGTACAGCTATATGGTAGGCTGAAAGCCTCTCACCCCTCCTAAACAATAATTCTCCGCGAACAACATCGCTTCCAGGCCAAGCAATATTCTCGCCCAAGGCAACGCTACGATAGACTACTACTTTCTCTTCTCTCCTAGCAGTATATTCTACGGGTACAACAGCGTCAGCTCCATCCGGTATAGGTGATCCCGTGTCAACGTATACGGCTTCGCCTTCTCCCACAGATATTTTACCAGGGGGTTCACCTATACGTAGCTCCCCCTTAAACAATAGCTCCACTGGTCTATCCTCCCATGCATTACGTACATCATCAATTCTAACAGCATATCCGTCAACAATACTTCTAGGATAAGGAGGATAACTAATAGGAGAATATATGTCCTCGGCTAAAACACGGTTAAAAGCATCCTCAATAAACGCTTCCTCTACGCCAAGAGGCTTTGGTGGAATATGCTCCCATACAAGCTTCCATGCTTCCTCAAGACTTGTAAGCCTTATAAACAATTGCTGGCGCTTCAAGACTCATATAACCTCTAGTTCAACGATAGGTTAAGCTACTAGGATTATTTATGTTACCTCTCTCCAGGGAAGTAATCCTAAATCCTCCTATAA
The DNA here is from genome assembly GCA_027043985.1 of Desulfurococcales archaeon. Lineage (GTDB taxonomy): Archaea > Thermoproteota > Thermoprotei_A > Sulfolobales > WANQ01 > JALWGO01. The sequence continues at coordinate 761 of JALUDQ010000161.1, read as the reverse complement.
CAGTATTCTAGAATACAGAGTTCGGGAAAAACATACCTAGATTAAAGGGCGTCTTAGGAGGCTTGAGGAGGCTTGAGCGTTCCCTCATGGTATTGGAGGCTTGCTCGACCTGACGCCTTGACTGTGTGGGAGAACCCAGAGGTTAGGAGGAGGCTTTCATGGTATTATGATGTTATGGTTGATGTTAAGCCTGCTAAGTTTATGATAGCTAAGCGTATAGAGTCGCCGGAGGACCCGGATAAGCTCAACTTGGAGGGTTTATGGAGTCTTCACCGCGAGCTTTCTAGAGAGTTTTGGAATGTTTTTGAACGGATTAAGAGCGGAGAGTTAAGGTTTAATGAACTACCAGTGGTGGATGGTAAGAACTTGTTGCATGTTAAAGCTCGTATTGCATGGGAAAATCTTAAGTCTTGTACTTTTTGTGAGCGGAGGTGTAGGTTTAATAGATTGAAGGGGAAGAGGGGTGTTTGCCAGCTAGATTACCGGGTTTATGTTCACTCATGGTTTCATCATTTGGGTGAGGAGGCTCCACTAGTTCCCAGTGGCACAATATTTTATGGTGGATGTAATTTCCGATGCGTCTTCTGCCAGAACTATGATATAAGCCAACTCTACCCTCGTAGCGGTGTTGAAGTTGATGCTAGACGTTTAGCGCTTATACAGAAGGAGTTGAGGGAGAGTGGTGCACGTAATATTAACCATGTTGGTGGCGAGCCTACGCCCAACCTGCACGTTATATTGGAGTCTCTGATATACCTTGA
>JALUDQ010000160.1 GCA_027043985.1 Desulfurococcales archaeon | reverse complement strand
CGATATTAGTTACGAGATATGCTGTAGCAAAAGCCGGGCCAAACAAGTCTTTATTCAATAGCGAAGCTATACTCGCAGCAACGTAGGCGATAGGAATGTTCACGAAAGCATCATTCCACCAAGAAGCCGGCGATAATATATAGCCTATAAACGCTACAACACTACCACCAGCTACCCTCAAGCTAAACAGCTTCCTCAACACACTTACAGCACGGCTCTGAATACCACTCATATACCTACACCTCAACTCCTATACCGTCTTGTAAGCTTATTAACAGTTTATAATCCTATCTACTGAAAACTAGAAGAAAAGGAGGAGACCATTATTGAGTGAAAAAGAGAAACTATGGGTTATCTGGGACGGCAAGGAACTATTATGGAGTGGTGACGGTAAGGAGTATCTAAGAGGAGTAGGCTTAAGATACTTAGTACATCCAGCTTTCGAGGAAGGATACAAGAAAATACTCAACAATTATAAGCCAAGGAAGAAATACAAACTACTACTAATACTCCCGTGCAGCTATGGTAAACCATATTCACAGAGCTATATCCACTATTTCTTGTTAAAGACTATAAAGGAGACGGGATACTATGACAACATACATCAGTTAATAGTAACAAACGCTGGTGTTGTACCAAGAGAACTAGACGAGTACTATCCCTATGTGGCCTACGACTGGAATCCTCGCTACGAGATCCCAGAGATAAAGGAGGAGTATGTAAAAGTTCTTACAAGAAGACTTAGAGGCTACTTAGAAAAGTATAGAGGATACTATGAGAATATTGCATCGTATCTACGCTGGAATAGTGATAGCTACAAGGCTGTGATGATAGTTGAGAGAGAACTAGGAATAAAAATACCTAATCTAGCTGCAAAAACAGTACCAGAAAGAGAGATAGAGCAAGTCTCACTAGGAGGACTCTATGACGATGAAGACCTTATACTAATCACTCCTACCAGTCTCAACAAGTTAAAACGAGGAATAATAAATATAATTGAAGGTGGAAGACCATACTAGGAGTATTCAAGACCATAGACAAGCTCGGAAAAAGACTAGTAATAGTACTAAAAGGACTGCCGTGCTCTTGGAATAAATGCACCTTTTGTCCCTTCGTCTTAGAACAAGGCACTCTAGCAGAGGTATTGAGAGTAGATAATAAAATAATAGAAGAAGCCAAAAACCAGTTAAAAAGAGAAGAGTTCGAACGCATAACTATATTCAATGGCGGAAGCTTCTACGAACTCCCCTACGACATAGTATTAAAGCTAACAAGTATAACAGAAAATAGAATAATCGATATTGAAACACGACCAGAATTCATAGACTATAAGCGCCTAATAGAAACAAAGACTAACCTTAAGGCTCGTAAACTAGTAGTGAGAATAGGATTCGAAGTCTTCAACGAATACATTAGAAACGTAGTGCTGAGAAAAGGAATACCACAAACAGAACTCTATAGAATAGCAGATATCTCAAAGAAGATTAAAGAAAACAAAGAGGACATAGAAATAATAGCATACGTCTTATTCGGAATAGAAAAAGTACCAGAAGAAGAAGTGATAAGATCAGTAAAAGAATTTAACAAGCTATTTGACGGCGTTATTGCAATTCGTTACAAGAAATACTTACCCCACCATCCCAACCCAGTACCTGTCTCTAGAGAGCTAGCATTGTTTCTAGAAGAAAATACTTTACTAGTAGATTGGGGAGAAGAAGATTTCTGGGAACTCCAAGTAACGGGAAAACAAGAAGCTTCCAGGAGTAAGGACTAATTACTAGTTGAGAGGCTTCACTACTTTGATTAAAGGATACGGAGTAATAGAGTTAAACAAGAATATAGAAGCCAGAATAGGTTCTTGGACCATACACCTTACGCTTAATGAAAACTCAATAGAATATACTAGAAGAACGACTCAAAAACACTCGTATAATGTTATTGGAGAAAAGAAGACTAGAATAGTAGGATCCGAGAAAATAATACTTCAACCTCTCTACCCCGTTCTACTACCCAAAAAGATAACCACAAGTATTCTAATAGAATACGATGAAAAAATAACGCTAGCTCCCGGAGAACAAGTAGAATATTATTTATTAATGCCAGTTGATTTAGCAGTACTCTCCGTGAAACACGATCACTACTCATTGATAGACGTATTCAATGTAGGTAAGGTAAAATATACACTATATGGTCCAGTAGAGACTAGTATTCCGGGAGGAGCTGGTATCGTAGCTAGGTATGCTTCATCAAAAATATTCTTCGCAGAAGAGAGTGCTTTAGACGAACTAGATGTTGGGTTAGCTCTGGTAAGAGTTAAAGCACATAATAAGGCTCGCGAATGGGTGACATTATCTAAGATACTATTGGAGGCGAACCCATTGAAACTATATTATGAGGAACATACGTGGAGAGCCTATAGCCGCGATATAGTCTTAAACATAAGCTCGCCTAAGACAGCAACTATAGTTTACTCTAATCCACCTAAGCCGGGAGTAAGAGAAGTAATAGATCCTCCCGAACTCAAGGTACCGCTTATATCCTTGAAAACCACTATGTCTTGGGGGTTATAGGAACCTTGTCTATACAAGGAAACGTTACATCTATTATCACTAACCTCTTCACTAGAGTAAACCTGGAAAATGTTCTAGTAGCATTAATAGTAGTTGTACTGGGATTCCTCGTAGGCTATGCGCTCCGCTTACTCGTTTATCGTGGATCCATGCGTTTAATGCCAGCCTATATAGCTAATGCTGTATCAAAAACATTATACTATGTAATAGTATCACTCGCAGTTATCGTAGCATTAGGTGCACTCGGAATAGATTTAACGGGCTTCATTATAGCTGGGGGAATACTTGGAATAATTTTAGGCTTTGCCCTCCAGTCAACGGTTGCGAACTTTGTGTCAGGGTTATTTCTTTATTGGGAAAGACCCTTCAAGCCAGGCGACTTAGTAGAAGTTGAAGGTGTAGTAGGTAGAGTATTAGAAGTATCTGTTTTATCAACAACTATTATTGGATTAGATGGTGTCGTAGTAAGAGTACCTAACGATAAAGTCTTTACATCGATGATAAGGAACTTTATTCGTAACCCCATTAGAAGAATAGAATTTGTTATCGGGATAGCTTATAGAGAGGATGCAGAAAAAGCATACAATGTGATAAGAAATGTATTAGAAGAGCACCCATTAGTGCTAGTTAATCCACCTCCAGAAACATTTGTATCCGAATTAGGGGATAGTAGCGTAAATATAACGGTTCGTGCATGGGTTCCATCACAAGAATACCTTAATGTTAGGAGAGAACTATTATGGTCTATAAAGAAAGCTCTAACGGGTGCAGGTATAGAGATACCGTTCCCACAGCACGATGTGTGGTTCCGTTCGCCATTAGAGGTAAGGTTGAGTAAGTAGGATCTGGATAGGGTATCCGTCTACTAGATATTTTAGCTTGAATAAATATTCTCTGATATCCGGGAGACAAAGAAAGCAGAGGGGATAGTTCTTGTCCGTTCTAGTTGAGGAGAAGAAGCCGAAACTACTAGAAATACTAGGCTTAGACATAAACCCTGTTGTTGAGGGTAGGAGGATAAAAGTTCTTGTAAGCAAGCTAGGACTCGACGGACATGATCGAGGTGCAAAAGTGGTTGCGAGAGCATTAAAGGAGGCTGGATTCGACGTAGTATATCTAGGTGTTCATCAAACACCAGAAAACGTTGTAAACACAGCAATTGAAGAAGACGTAGATGTTATTGGAGTAAGTATTCTCTCCGGCTCACATATAGAGCTAGTACAAGACTTACTAAAGCTCTTAAAGGAAAAGAAGCTCGACTACATCCCAGTATTTGTGGGAGGCATTATACCACCCCAAGACGTCCCAATATTGAAGAAACTAGGTGTAAAAGAAGTATTTGGCCCTGGAACCCCGCTTAAAACTATAATTGAGACAGTCTATAGAATAGCTTTAGAGAAACGCAAACTAGAAAAAGATAGGAGGGTGAGCTAGTCCTTGGCGAGAGTTCTAAAAATAGATCATCTCGGAATAGCTGTAAAAGACCTCAAGGAGGCCGTGGAGGCTTACAAAGAGATACTTGGAGTAGAACCAGTTGAAATAGAAGAAGTCCCCCAAGAGAAGGTAAAAGTAGCGATGTTCAAAGTGGGTGAAAGCTACATAGAGTTATTGGAGGGTACAACCCCTGATAGCGCTATTTCAAAATACATTGAGAAGAGAGGAGAAGGAATACACCATATAGCTTTCAGAGTAGAAGACATAGAGAAGGCTGTGGAGGAACTCAAAGACAAGGTAAGATTCGTATACGATAAACCGAGAGTTGTATCAAACGGTAAACGTATAATCAATTTCATTCATCCCAAATCAGCTCACGGAGTCCTCATAGAACTAGTTGAGAGAAAGGAGGAGCACTAAGCCTTGGTGTTCGATCCCAATAAGATAGAGAAAATAAGAGAAAAAATGAGCGAATGGGCCAAAGAAGTAGTAGAACCAGTATTAAAGAAGTTCCCAGAAAGGAAAAGAGAATTTCTAACAGAAGAAGGATTCATTGTAAAAAGAGTATATACTCCAGTAGACTTAGCGGAAAAGAACTGGGACTATCTAGAAAAATTAGGCTTTCCCGGTCAATACCCGTTTACTCGTGGAGTCTACCCAACAATGTACCGTGGCAAAATATGGACTATACGCCAATACGCTGGCTTCGGTTCCGCCGAGGATACTAATCAAAGATACCGCTACCTATTAAGCATAGGTCAAACCGGGCTCAGCATGGCTTTTGACTTACCAACACAGCTTGGATTAGACCCCGATCACCCGTTAGCATGGTATGAGGTTGGGAAAGTAGGCGTATCTATGCCTAGTGTAAAGGAAATGGAGATAGTATTCAACGATATACCTATGGATAAGATAACGACATCTATGACCATAAACGCTACGGCCATCGAAGTATTATCTATGTACATAGTTGTAGCTGAGAGCCGCGGAATAGACCGCAAGGTGCTGGGAGGAACAATACAGAACGATATATTGAAAGAGTTTATTGCTCGAAACAACTACATCTATCCACCCTATCCTTCAATGAGATATGCTACAGACGCAATAATGTGGTGTGCTAAAGAAATGCCCAAATGGAATAGCATAAGTATATCCGGCTACCACTTCGAGGAAGCTGGTGCAACTCCTGCACAAGAAATAGCTTTCACTCTAGCAGATGGAATAGAATATGTTAAATGGGTTATAGAGCGGGGTATGGAGGTAGACAGGTTCGCTCCAAGACTAAGCTTCTTCTTCGCCGCGAGGACAAATCTATTTGAACAAATAGCGAAATTCCGCGCTGCCAGGAGGATGTGGGCAAAGATAATGAAGGAAAGATTTGGTGCGAAGAAGCCTAGAAGCATGATGCTAAGATTCCATACGCAAACAGCTGGAGTTCTCTTAACCGCACAACAACCCGAGGTAAACATTATTCGTACAACAATACAAGCACTAGCAGCAGTTCTCGGTGGTACTCAGAGCCTACATGTCAATAGCTATGATGAAGCATTGAGCCTTCCAACAGAGAAGGCAGTTAAGCTATCAGTTAGAGTACAACAAGTACTAGCCTATGAGGCTGGTATAGTAGATACAGTAGACCCTATAGGAGGCGCATACTATATTGAATGGTTAACCGATGAGTTAGAAGAAAAAGCATGGAAGATAATAGATGAAATAGAGAAGCTTGGAGGAATGGTTAAAGCAATAGAAATAGGCTACCCTCAAAGAGAAATAGCTAAATCAGCATACGAGTACCAGTTAAAGGTTGAGAAAGGAGAAATACCGATAATAGGAGTAAACGTCTTCGTAGAACCCGAAGAACCCAGAATAGAGGTGCTAAAAGTAGATCCAACTGTCCGTGAGAGAGTTATAACACGTTTAAAGAAGCTAAAGAGTGAGCGAGATAATGAAAAAGTTAAGAGACTATTAGAAGAACTTTCAAGAACAGCTGAAAAAGACGATGAAAATATATTCCCATACATACTAGAGGCTATAAGAGCAAAGGCAACGCTCGGAGAAATAAGCGGCGTGTTAAGAGATGTATGGGGTGAATGGAGAGCTCCAGAAGTATTCTAAAAGAATCTTTTTGGCATCACTAATTATACTCATACTCTCACTCATAGATATTTCGCTCATACCTTCTCACGCATGTATTGTTAAACCAGTAGAGATCGAATGGAAAGAATTCTACAACACCATATGGAGTAATGCTACCAAGATAGGAGAAATAGTGTATAATAATACATCACTAGAAATATATTACTATAATCTATCAAAGCCTTTATTCACATTAGAAAGCGGAGCAAATTGTACCGTGAAGATAATAGAATTTAATAATAAACCATACAATGATACAAGAAAAATAATTGAGAAATACCTCGGCTGGAATAGGAATATTATCTACACAATATGGGATTTAGGAGGCATTCTTCTCCCAGACAGAAGATATCTTCCATACATGGAGATTATTTTCACAAAAACATTAAGGATTCCATTAAAATATTTAAACATAGAAATAGGCTCCCATATAAGATTACCTGGAGGATTCCTTGAGTTAATAGAGGATAAGAAAAACACCATACTTGTTTTGGATTCGCTATTGTCTATAGCTTTAGATAAGAAGACTAATAATACGATAGAATATATTAAAGCGCGAATAATATTATCCAATATAAATGGTCTGCTAGCTCAAAGTGTTTACTCTGAATACTACATGTATATATCGGAGAACATTACCACTAAGACGTTCTCCTCCTATCACATGTATCTAGATGAAAGACGCAAGTTATTAGTTATAGTTGAAAATAAGCCGATAGTTACGAAGAGAAGCTTTAACCCGCGTTCCCTCATAATAATATACGATTTAAACACTAGTATCAGCGAAGAAGATACAATATCGCTTATATCTAGTGTTCTAAAGGAAAACCCTTTTGCAGAAGTAACTGGAAACTATAGTGTAAAATTCAATGTAACAAAACCCCTGATAATATACAATGAATCCTCACTTCAAGTAACGGGCAACGCCTACGAGATACTAGGAGAGATCTATAAGAAATTCCTAACATACTACAATAATTATTCATCAAGACTCTATAAAAACCCCGTAAAACTAGCACTAGCCACTCATCCTATGAATAAGGATATAGTAGACATAAGCATTCAGTGGCTCAGTATAGTAGAAAATAAGGCTAACCAAATATGCGGAGAAACCGAGCACTCGGGTACAACTAAACCCTCATATAATGACTATTACCTCATAGTAGCTGTGCTCTTGGTAGTAGTATTAACGTTAATAGCATTGTTCCCCATTATAGCTTGGCGCAAATTATCGAAAACTATATAGATTATTCTTATAAACCACGTACAGATAACTATGGTGTACGATAGCGATAAAGGGGTGTTAAAAGGATATGTCAAGCAAGTTCCGCTTAAGAATGGCAAGGATAAAAGACTATGTAGGTAAGCTATGGGACGTGGTAATAATTGGTGCTGGAGCTGCTGGCGTAGCAGCTGGTATATACTCAGCGAGATACATGTTGAAGACTATTGTAGTAAGCGAGAATGAGGGTGGTACCCTCCTTGAGGCGGCTGAAATAGAAAACTATCCCGGTTTCCCATCAATCCTCGGACCCGATCTAGCTAGAAAATTCATAGATCACTTAAAGAAATACAATGTACCTATCTTGAAGAGTAGGGTAACAGATATAGTAAGAAGAGAAGATGGTCTATTCCTTATAAAGGGTACACGTGGCTTAGAGTTAAAGGCTAAAACAGTAATACTCGCTTTAGGAACCGTTAGGAGAAAACTCGGAGTACCAGGCGAAGAAGAATTTGCTGGTCGTGGCGTAAGCTATTGTACTGTATGTGATATACCATTGTTTAAGGGGAAAGTAGTAGCTATAGTTGGTGGCGGTGATTCTGCACTCCAGGGAGTATTATTAGCGTCAAGACATGCATCAAAAGTATACCTAATACATAGACGTGATAAGTTTAGAGCACAACCAATCTATGTTGAGCAAGCAAAGAAGCTGGACAATGTGGAATTCGTGTTAAAGGAGACTGTAGTAGAGATAGGAGGGACAAATAAAGTTGAATGGATTAAACTACGTTCAGGTAGAATACTGAAGGTTGATGGAATATTTATTGAAATAGGAGAAGAACCCCCAAGAGAATTCCTCGAGAAAATAGGATTAGAACTTGATGAAAAAGGCTTCATAAAGGTACGTGAGGATATGTCAACAAATATACCGGGACTATTTGCAGCAGGCGATGTAACAAATATCCCGTTGAAACAAATAGTTACTGCAGTATATACTGGTGCTAGAGCCGCTACTTCCGCTTACGAGTATATAACTAAGATGAAGGTTGAGGGAAGGTAGAGAATTGAGTAAAGCTATTGTTACGGGAGGAGCTGGTTTTATCGGCAGCTACATAGTTGAAGAACTATTATCAAAGGGTTACGAGGTAATAGTAATAGACAATATGAGTAGTGGGAGCCGAGAAAACCTTAGAAGAGTAATAGATAACCCGAAACTGAGAATTGTTAAAGCAGACCTAAAGGAACCAAATAATACTTGGATAGACGAGTTCAAGAGTGCTGAAATAGTATTCCATTATGCCGCAAACCCTGAGGTAAGAGTATCATCAATTAACCCGAGAATACACTTCAACGAAAATCTCCTCACAACATTCAATGTATTAGAAGCATCAAGGCAGGGAAGTGTAAAATACATAGTATTCGCATCAACAAGCACTATTTACGGTGATGCGAGGAAACTACCAACACCTGAAGACTATTATCCACTTGAACCGATATCCGTTTATGGTAGCGTAAAGCTTGCATCAGAGTATCTTCACATAACCTATAGCAAACTCTATGGTTTAAAATCACTTATAATTAGGTATGCTAACGTAATAGGACCTAGGAGTAGGCATGGCGTCATCTATGACTTCATATTGAAGTTAAAAAAGAATCCGAGAAGACTCGAAATACTAGGTGACGGAACACAAAGGAAGAGTTACATATACGTAACAGATGCTGTTAATGGAACATTATTTCTATTCGAGAAATTCCTAGAAAGAGGTAAAGACTATGAGATATACAATATTGGCAATACTGATTGGGTAACGGTAAGGGAGATAGCAGATATAGTAGTAGAGGAAATGGGCTTAGAAAACGTAGAATACGCTTACAAGCCCATGACAAGTGATGGAAGAGGATGGCCAGGCGATGTGAAGATAATGTTACTAGATATATCGAAGGCAAGATCTCTTGGCTGGGAGCCTAGTCTTTCCTCTAAGGAGGCTGTAAGGCTTACTGCTAGAGCATTATTAAAGGAACTTGGAAGGGAATAAGTCTAAAATAGCTTAGCCTGCAATAACATATTTGATTCTAAAAGGTAATCTACATTGTCTAGTAGAGGATGTGATATGGCGGAAGACAATGTTTTACACCGGTTAATGGAGTTATTAGCGGATGAGGAATCAGAAGTAAAAGAATACGTAGACTTATCATTGAAGGCAAAGGATATGCGGGTAAGAATGGCGTTGAAAACGATTGCTGAAGACACTATAGTACACTACTATGTAGTAAAAGCATTAATCGAGGCCCTTAGGGAAATAAACGTATTCCGTAAAAGATTCAATACTACTGAAGGAGAACTATCCAATGAAGAAATAGCTAAGATACTACTAGGTCACGATAAACTAGAATCACTTGTATCAGCCTCATATCTAGACGTAATAGATAAAATAGACGTAGGTAGCGTGAAAGCAATAATAAAAGCAATAGCATCCGAGGAAAACAAGCATGAAAAACTAGTAGAACTAATTCTCAAAATCTCGGGATTCAAATTAAAGAAAAAGAAATAGTTCCCCCGGGTGTCCTGGAAATGATAGTTATAAAACAATTAGAGGTAAACGGTAAGAAAATACTAGGATTAGAGGTCAAGAATCTAGGGAAAGCTCCACTAATAATCGCGAAAACAGATAAAGGATACATTATGTGTGGTTATCTTAACATTGAAGTAGCAGAGAAGCTTGGAGACGCTGCAGCAATAGTTAGTGGTGTAAGCTCTGTTGAAGAATTATTAGAAAAACCAGTTAAAGCTGTTACAACTAAGGCTCGTAGTCTTGGAGTAAAACCGGGTATGACTGGTAGGGAAGCATTAGAAAAAATGACCTAGAATCCAAACTTAAAGAATGCTGGCTTCTTTTTCCGCTTTGATTTCCCTACTAGTAGTTTTTCTCCTTCAAACCTCTTGGTTAGTAAATACACTATTAGTGCTAGAAGACCTATGCTAGAGGCAATAGAGATTACACCATATATTATCTTTCCCGAAAGGAAGGCCTTTAAGACCACGAGGGGTGCGGCAAAGGGTATTACTGATATTGCTAGTATTTTTGCTAGAGGATCTAATGCGAAGTCAGTGAATATAGCCATATATAATGGGAAGAATGCAATAATCCAAATATAGCCTACCATGCTCTGAGCGCTCCTAACATTTTCTCCAAAGCTTCCGAGATATAATCCAAGAGTTGATGCTAGAAATACCGCAAAGAAGACCGAGAAGACGTACAAGATAAGTCCAGGTACTCCTATAAGTCCAAATATACCGCCGGTCATTGAGATCTGAGTTGCTTCACTTGTACTGTTTGTTCCTATACTAGTCATGCTCTTCATATAGTACGAGAAGCCTATGAGCATCGATATAGATGCTAGCAAAGATATTAGTAGCGAGCCGGTAAGCTTCGATAATACGATATCTCTGCGACGTATAGGTAGCGATAACAATACTTCTAGGGTCTTTTCTTCTTTTTCAACACCAATACTCATAGCAGCTATTGATGCGGCATAACCTATTACAAGCATTGGAGCTATAGGTAATACGAATAACTGACCACTTAGAGCTTGAACGAGGTTAGCACTAACAATAGTTCCAGATAAGAGTACCTGGGTCTTACCAGTAATAGGTGCCATTGCGAAAGCTGGGTTTACCTTAGCTGTCCTCGTTATAATAATTGATGATAGATACTTAGAGAA
>JALUDQ010000159.1 GCA_027043985.1 Desulfurococcales archaeon | reverse complement strand
CTACTTGAACCAGAGCCAGTATTATCAGGCAGCGAGCGCTGCGTTTACATCCTATATTGAGGCTAGAACAGCCTTAGAGTACTCGAAGATATACCTAGATAATACTAGGCTTATACAGCTCTCAGATGAGGTAAACGGTACTCTCGCAACGGTTAGAGCAAGGGTTATGAGCTATAATCCTACAACTTTAGCTGGTTTCGAGGCAGCCGCTACAGCGAGGTATCGGTACTATCTAGCAGAGTTGACCTACAATGACTCCGTTAACGCGATCAAAAGCGGTATTAGTAGCTGGTCTGATCTAGATAGAGTAGTTTATCTCCTAGTATACTCTGAGGCTAGAGCTGACTCAGCTCTCAAGTGGCTTGACTTAGGATCAGTAGAGTCGCCAGTATTCAATAAGCAGGCCTTAGAGAGTATTGCTGAGACACTAATAGGTATTGCTAGAAGTAGTTTTGCATACCTTGAAACCCTAGCCGGGGATCTTGGATCAAAGCCTCCAAGCTACGATGAAGCCCTAACAAATGTTAACTTAGCTGAGCAAGCCTATGCTAGCGATGACTACTATGGCACTATTGCCGCATCAATACATGCTACTGCTGCAAGCGTTGTAGCGATCCATGAACTGTTTAAGACTGCTATAAGCAGTATAGTACAAGTTGTTGGAAGAGAGAGTATTGCTTCGATTAGAGAGACATATGATATGGGTGTTTTACCATTAGTAGCATTAAGCTACTTGGAGACCGCGAAGGCTCAAGGAAACCTGCAGGAGAACTGGGCTACAGTAATATACTACTATATGCTTGCCTCACTATACTCCCAGGTGTTAAAGACTCTAGTTGAGGCAAGTATACCGAGGCCCACCTTAACTACAACCATTACGGCTCCACCGACATTTATTGTCACGAAGATAAGAACTGTTACGACAACAGAAACCGTTACCGAGACTGAAACCGTTACAACAACTGCTACAACAACGTTAGAGAAGACTACAACCGTTACAGAGACTAATACTGTGAGAGAAATACATACGACGACGCTAACATCTATTACTACGTCGACGAAGGAAGTAGTTAGAATGGGCTTCATAACTGTTACACAGACAAATCTACCGATATCGGATTACCTAGGATACCTAATACTAGAGTTACTCGTTGGAGTCTCGCTAGGCATTATAGTGATTGGAGTAATCTTCGAGCTCCGTAAGAGGAGAAAGTAGATCTCCTATTCTTTTTCTTCTCTAAGCCTAAGAGCACCCCATAGTCTAAACAACGTTATAGAAGACGCGAGTAAGGCAAAGCCTATGAGAGCTGAAAGCAGGCCAGCTGCAACTTCACCAGTACTCGATAATGATACACTATTGGCGAAGAAGATCACTGATACTATGATTAATATGATGGCTGTAGCAAGTAATGTTTTCGATGATCCTTCTCCCTTGTTTTCAGCCAATTCTTAACCCCATAGGAGTTCTACTAGCAACTTAATTGAGTTAAACTCCAGGTTTATTATACTATTATAAAACCTATTAAACAATGATACAGCTCCACTTGCTCCAACACCGTTATGGCCAGCCATGTTTAATACTATACTTGTAGTTGATGGGTTAATTATAATAATTAATAGTATTACCGCTATTGTTGTCCAAATATACTTTAGAGTCTTCTTAGCCACTACAACATCTATGGGTTTTGGTGAAAATAGCTTGTATACTAGGGTTCTCATAATAATCCATAGAATATATGTTATGATGATCCCGGCGATATAGGTTAACCCTCCTAGTATTAGGTGGACTTGCGCTAAGAGGAATAGTGTTACTGGATAGACTAGAATGCTTGCTATGATAAGCATTATCTCAACGATAAACATGAAGTAAGAGTCTCTTCCCCTAGTAATAGTTTCTACTAGACCAGTTAGTTCTGCTAGAAGTTTTCTCCGAGGCTCCAATCCTCTATCATATAACAATATATCCTTATATAGAGAGAACACTGTTGCTACGATAATTAAGGATACTAGTAGATAGGATATTTTTGAGACCAACATAATGGATAGAACTCTTCTAACTTCTATTAGCCCTAGTAGTTCTGGTATTATCGGCGAGAACTGGGTAAGCAATATAATTGAAGTCAACATGTAGTATACCGTTATAGCTATGACAACGTGTTTACTGCCAAGTATCCTCCTCATATTAAAGGAAGGATACTTTATGAATACATTACCGATAGCCAGCATTAATATTATCGTTAACACCATATATAGTGATACAAGGTCCAGTAAACCAACTAGACCACTAGCACCCGATAAAATAAAGAAGACAACTAGGTGCCTCAAGGAGACCTTCATAGACCAGATTATATTAAACGATAATAGGACGTAGCCGACAACGAGTAGAATAGACGATGCCAATGATAAGGGTATGGGTGGAAGCCTTGATATAGAGAGAGCCAGGTATACTGCAAGTAACAGGATCGCTAGTGCTGTATACTTTACATATGATGAGTGCCGAGAACTCATATCTTCACCTTCTAATAACATCTAGTATTTTCTCAACGATAATATCCCTACTAGCCTCCTCTATAATACTGGTCTCAACACCTTTTTCCTCCAATAATCTAAGATTATCTTCCACTCCTACCCGTTTACCAGCCACTATTAGATGAACTTTCTCAAACCCACTCTCCTTTAACCTCAGCACTTTTTCATATAATTCCATAGCCTCATCACCTTGAACATGTATTAATATAACAAGCTTGGTGTTCCTTGGATACCTTGAAGCCTTTAAGATGTTTTTAGCAAAAGCCTCTAAGTCTGGTTCACCTTCATCTAGCCATGGGACATTTGATAGAGTTTCAACTACGTTGTTTAATATTGTCCTGCCTTGACTCACCTCTACTATACCATTAAATGATGGGGCTCCAACAACTAATCCAACACTACTACCACTTGAGAGTAGCCTATTCGCAACTGATGCAAAGGCTTCTGAAGCCTCTTCAAAGAATGAGGGCTTTTCCGTAAACGATGCCTTGGTTAATAGTAGTGCAAGGAGTATCCTACTACCAGTTTCAAGAATGTATTCTTTTACGTAGAGTTCCCTATGTCTTGCAGTAGTTTTCCAGTCAACTAGTTTTATTGGGTCACCATAGACATATTTTCTTAGACCATAGAAGTCGTAGCCTAAGCCCCTTAGATTACTCTTGAAGCCCCCGCCAGGCACTATTTGTGCAAAATATCCCA
>JALUDQ010000158.1 GCA_027043985.1 Desulfurococcales archaeon | reverse complement strand
TCGGAATACCTGGTGTAAAACCACCTGAGAAAATCTGCAACGATCCTAATTGTCCCTGGCATGGCAATATTAAAGTTAGAGGACTAATACTTGAAGGAATAGTTGTTAGCGATAAGATGAAAAACACTGTTGTTGTACGAAGAGACTATCACTACTACGTTAAAAAGTACCGTAGATATGAGAAAAGACATAGCAAAATACATGCACATAACCCACCATGCATTAACGCAAAGGTAGGTGACCTAGTAATAATAGGTGAGACTAGACCTATATCAAAAACCGTTTCTTTCGTAGTACTAGGGGTTATAGAACGAGGCAAAGAGGTGAAGAAGTAAAATGCCTAAAGGCTCCGCAGCAGCTTTCTCAAGAATACGCGTAAATGCGGGCTTACAAGTAGGCTCCTACGTAAAGGTAGCCGATAATAGCGGTGCCAAAGAAGTAATGATTATAGGTGTACCTGGATACAAAGGTAGGCTTAGAAGAATACCCTTTGCTGGCGTAGGAGACTTAGTAATAGTAACGGTGAAAAAAGGAACACCAGAGCTTCGCCGACAAGTAATGAAGGCAATAATAGTTAGACAACGCAGACCTTATCGCAGGAAAGATGGAACATGGATAGCTTTCGAAGACAATGCCGTAGTCATAGTCTCGCCCGATGGAACACCTAAGGGCAGCGAAATCCGCGGTCCAATAGCTAAGGAGGCAGCTGAGCGCTGGCCTAGAATAAGCCAGATAGCATCAATAATAATCTAACAAAGGTGAAACCCATGGTTCTCACGCGTTCAAAACAACCAAGAAAGCAGAGATATCATTTATTCAATGCGCCACTTCATGTGAGACAAAAACTTATGACAGCACCATTATCACCTGAACTAAGAGCTAAAATGGGTGTAAAGAGGCTACCAGTAAGGAAAGGCGATACAGTTAGAGTCTTAAGAGGAGACTGGAAAGGCCATGAAGGTAAGGTTGTGAGAGTAAGTTTAAAGAAGATGCGTATATATGTTGAAGGAGCTACTATGAAGAGAGCTGATGGTACACCAAGATACTATCCTATTCATCCATCTAATGTGATGATAATTAAATTAGACTTATCGGATAAAAGACGCCTAGAAATAATTGAACGTAAACGAGAAGCCCGCGAGAAAATCCTTGAACAAAAGGAGAAAGAAAAGGTTGAAAAACCTAGCACACCACAATCTTCCGAGACCCAGGTGGAAGAAGAAGGGTAGTTAGGTGAGGCTTAAATGGCGCGAATGGGAGGTAAAAAGCACTTAAAACCATATGCAGCACCTGCATGGTGGCCTGTACCCGTAAAGGAGAGGCCTTGGACAGTAAAACCTAGGCCAGGTCCTCATCCTATTGAGCGATCTATTCCGCTTCTCATATTAGTTAGAGATGTGCTCGGTTACGCGAAGACAGCAAGGGAAGCAAGGAAGATCATATCTGAAGGACATATTAAGATTGATGGAAAAATACGTAGGGATCATAAGTATCCCGTAGGATTAATGGATGTAGTAGAAATAGTTGATACAGGTGAAACGTTTAGGGTTATCCCCTACCCAATAAAGTATTATGTTCTCCACCCCATTAGTAAAGAGGAAGCAGAGATAAAGTTATGTAGAATAGAAAATAAAACAACAGTTAAGGGAGGACATATACAATTAAATCTCCATGACGGAAGAAATATTCTCATTAAAGTAAAAGATCCAACTAATCCCGAAGAGGATACTTTCTCGACTCTTGGCACAGTTAAAATCCGTATACCTAGCCAGGAATTGTTAGATTATATTGGATTGGAGGAAGGTGTTATAGCAATAGTAAGTGGTGGAAGAAACGTAGGGCGTGTTGGAAGAGTAGTAAGTATTCATAGAGGTATGAGGAGGTTTAGAAGTATAGCAACACTCGAAGATACGAAAGGAGAGAAATTCCAGACAAGCCTTGATTACATATTCGTAATAGGTAAAGAGGAGCCTATGATAAGTCTCCCTGAAGGTGCTTGGAAGTGAGCGAGGTTTTGGATTCACAGACGATTGAGGAAATCTTGAGGAAGTGGAATGAAAATCCTATGTATAAGCCCAGAATAGTCAAGGTAACCGTAAATATAGGTGTAGGTACTTCTGGTGAGCGTTTACAAAAAGCGTACCAAGTATTAGAAATGCTAACTGGGCAAAAACCTGTACCGAGAAAGGCTAAGAGGACAATAAAGGAGTTCGGTATACGTAAGGGAGAAAACATAGCAGTAATGGTTACACTCCGCCGTCAAAAAGCCTTAGAGTTTCTGAAAAAGGCATTGGAGGCTGTTGGCTGGAGGATACCAGCAAAAAGCTTTGATAATTATGGAAATGTAAGCTTCGGTATAAAAGAACATATAACTATTCCTGGAGTAAAATATGACCCCGAAATAGGCATCTTTGGAATGGACATATCTATAACAATTGAGAGACCCGGATACCGCATCATTAGGAGGCGTAGATGTAGGAAAAAGCATATACCCCGTAGGCATCGTGTTAGTAGAGAGGAAGCAATGATACTACTAGAAAAAGAACTAGGTGTAAGAATAGTACCATAAAGGCGAGGTGGAATTCATGGGTAAGTATAGGCCTCCGAGAACAAGGTTTTACGGTAAGGGATCTAGAAGATGTAGAAGATGTGGTTCAAGAGATGCCGTTATACAGAAATATGGATTAATGCTCTGTAGGCAGTGCTTCCGTGAAATAGCTTCAAGTATAGGCTTTAGAAAGTATAACTAGTTAGGTTGAGAGCTATGGTAATGTTAGATACGCTTGCAAACGCGTTAGCAACAATACAGAACAACGAGATGCGCGGTAGAAAAGAAGTAATAATAATGCCAGCTTCAAAGTTAATAATAAACGTGCTAAGGATAATGCAGCAAGAAGGATACATAGGCGAATTCGAATACATAGATGATGGTAGATGGGGTAAGGTTAGGGTACAATTACTTGGAAGAATAAACAAGTGTGGTGTAATAAAGCCGAGATTCTCAATCAAATATATGGATCTAGAGAGAATGCCTCACTGGCTACGAAAGTACCTTCCCTCAAGAGATATAGGAGTATTAATCCTCTCTACACCAAAGGGAGTCATGACACATAGAGAGGCAATGCATCAACGTATAGGAGGAGTACTACTCGCCTATGTATACTAATGTTCACCGAGGTGTACTAAACATGGCCAAAATGGTTCACGTAGTAAAAGAAGTAGAGATCCCCGAAGGAGT
>JALUDQ010000157.1 GCA_027043985.1 Desulfurococcales archaeon | reverse complement strand
ACCTTATTCCTAAGCCTTGCTAGTAGTTCTCTTACTTCTTCGTATTTCAAAGATATGTCTTCAACGAGCTTCTTACGGTATTTCTCAAGGCTTTTTATCTCCATCTTTATCCTCTCCCTCTTGATAATTGCTTTTGCTAAACTTGTATCGTATTTCTCAGTCCAACAAGATAAATGTGCGATAAATGATCTCGCCGAGTTATCGGTATAAACTATTTTAAGGTAGTGTGCAACCTCTCCAGGCTCTATCGGTTTACCGCATAGAAAACACCTAGCCTTGTACTGAACAACAATGTCTTTATCCGTTATCCCCTTGATCTCCTTATCTATTTTCCCTATCTCTACTCCCTGTAAGTAAAGCGATATTGCTCTCTCTACTATGTCTCTGATCGTGGTCTGTCTTTTCTCAGCAAACTCCTTAACCTTAGCATATAGGCTTTCACTTATCTTTACGAGCTTAGCCCCCATTTCTCAATCACCTTATTCAATCCTGTCTCTATTCTTTCGGCTTTTTCCCCGAAATATGATATTATGATCTTCCGTGATTCATTTAGCCCCCATCTTTCAACCTCTATCAATCCAGTTTTATGAAGCGTAGTTTTTTCATAGTAAACCTTGATATGACAATCTCTAGTCGTTACCTCTAATCCTAATTCAAAATCACTCCAGTATAGTTCTATTCTCTTATCGAGATCTGTTATCGTTATGAATCTACCCATACCTAACCCCTTACATAGCTTATGATAGTTTTTGTCTGCTCGAAAAGATTGGCTTTCAATATGCTATAGTATATATAGACTACGGCTTTATCACTAGTGCAAACCCCGTTTTCACATGTTTTTCTCTGCACTATCTTAATGTATCTCTCTTTCCCTAGCTTCCATAGTTTGTCCATTATTGTTCTAAGCGATATGCTCTTATGGTGTCTCCTGTAGATATACAACACTAAGCGATCATAGTCCACTTTCAATATTGTGTGGTTTTTGTTCATTTCCATGAAAGCCAATAGATCCTCCATGAGATCGAATAAAGTGTAGATCACTTCTTAACCCCCGTTGGATTTATGTAGATGTAGAGATTGTAACTGGGGAAAATACCCACTAGTTTGCGATATATCTCCCCCTCTCTAGCCTTTGCCAGTATCAAGTCCGCCTTATTTTCCATAAATGCGTATATTTTACCGTAGAATTCAATGCATTTATCGGGGTTACAATACACCACAATAATAACGTTCCTATCCTTACGTCCTACTTGTATATCATTTACCCCAGTCTTATCAACGAATATCCTAATAATACGGTCTATGTATTCGATTATCATATTCTTTCAACCTCTCCTACCAATTGTATCATTGACCGTCCAGTTTTGGGATCGAATACCTGGACATAGATCTCTTTCTTTCCTTTCTCATGTAGTCCCATTAGAGTTATAGCGAGAGCCTTTAGAAACCTATCAACTAGCTTCGACTTACTACCTAGAATGTATTGATCATCTATTTTATCGAGTAGATATAGAGTGGTCTTATCTATTGTGAAGGATCGGACTACGGTTCTTCTTTCACGCATAGGAATATCACCCTCTAGTGGTTTTTGCTCTATTTAGAAGATAAGGACTGGAATATATATAAGATTAACGGTAAAATAAATATGTTGATTAGGCTAAAATGCTCTTCTTTATCTCATAGGCTTTCCTAAGATAATCCTCGATTAATGTACGGCTAAACCGTAGATAGAATATTTTAGCGGTTGTCAAGTCCTCCCATCCTACGCCAAAGCCTACGTTATGGTCTAGTACTAGCTCTAACGGGATTCTCAGCTCTGCTAATATGCTTACATGAGCCGATCTCAGCCTATGCGGTGTTATCTTGTATGGTAGATCAAGGAGTTCTTGTAATTTGTTACAATGCTTACGATACCACTCCTTAAACCAGTAAACGCTTACCTTATCCTTAGCGATCCCGTAGTATCTTAGTATGGTCTTGATCACGCTTTGAATACCTTTCTTACGGGCGTATTCCCAGAACTCATAGAGCTTACTAGGTAGTCTTTCATCTACTAGATCGAGATACTTAGCTATAGCCCATTTACCCGTTTTACGCTCGAATACCTTGATCTCTATCACTCTCCTTGTTCTAGTATCTACTAGGATATTTTTCCACTTGATACCTATCAAGCTAGAGTCTATGAACTCGTCGTCTAGGTCTAAAGACATTGGGTTTTCGTATTGTTTAGGTAATTGTATTCCTTGAGCCTTAAGGTCTAATACCTTGTTCTTTATCGATCCGTAACCCTCTCTCGATCCTACCGTTATGTGTAGGATTGCAATCCAATAGAATGCTTCAAGGTCTCTATCACCACTTTCTTCAACAATTTTCCTAAACTTCCATATATCTTTGAGATATAGAGTAGCCTCCTTAGGGCTGATCCTATTCGTAACCCTTCCTATCATACCTTTAAACCATTCTCTAAACGGTCTTAATCTTTTCATTCTACCCATGAATACGGCTTTGCATTGATTATACTTGATCTGATTGCTCGGATATCTCTCAAGGCATATCGTAGTAATAATATCTGCTATGATCTCCTCAAACTGATTAGGATTACTAGCCCACAGATCGGGATTGCTAGGAATATCAATCTCATAACGGTTTCTAAGCTCTTCCTCATGTTCCTTGATATAACTAGCGATTGTCTCAAACACCTTGAGGGTCTCAAGTACTTGTCTCTGATTATAGTACTTCTTCTTACTCCGCTGAATCCTAACAGGGTTCTTTACAAAGTCTTGGATCACTTTGCTATCAGTAATCACGCTTAGATGCTTCTTAGCTCTAGCCTTGCTCAGCTCTTTTAATATGTTTTCAAGCTGATCAATCGTAAACTCTATGGTTTCAGTAACACCTTTTTCACGGTTATAGATAGCTATTTTTCCATCCTTGATCTTTTGTATCCATCTAAAAACACTTACCTTACTTACGCCCAATAGCTTACCTAACTCCCCATAGTTTACTTTCATTCTTGCTAGTTTCCATACAACGGCTATTTCCTCTAATGACTCAAATGGACTTCTACCACTACGGGCGACCGATCCATAAGTTTGGTTTAACTGGTGTATGCGATCACGGAGTGAAAAAAGGATCTTTTTCTCTTCACTAGTCAATTTACTAATGTGCTCTTCAAGAGGCTTCTTAACCATAATCCCAACCCCAACCTAATTCGTATATATAATAAGTAATAATAAATATATAAG
>JALUDQ010000156.1 GCA_027043985.1 Desulfurococcales archaeon | reverse complement strand
ACAAGCAGAAGTCGCCCAAAAACTAGGAGTAGAAACAATATTCATAGAATAATATCCCTCCTAGGTCTCGGAGACCCCGGTTTCACGGGCAATATATTTCCTTGTTATCTTGTTTAACTTGTATGCTAGATCCTCATAAGCTCTCCTACCCTTCTCAGTAAGCTCGACAAAAACTCTCGGTCCTCTTATAGTCAATTGTCTCCTCGTTGAAACATAGCCTTTCTCCTTAAGCCTACGTATATTCGAGTCGAGATCCCCCCAGGTCAAACCTAAAGCCCGTACGAGCTCGGCCATGGTTTTAGGCCCGAATACGTAGAGATAGGTTACAATAGAGAATCTCTTAGGGTTCATAAGCTCTGGGTCAAGCTCCTTAGGCGTTAGTAGTCTTTCTTCACTCAATGTTCTCTAGTCACCACTCGAATACCCTTAACTAGAATCAACGTGGCTGCCACAAAGTATACGAGGAGTAATGAGCCCATAGCGAAAAGCCATGCAAGCAGAAAGAGATCGCTAAGCAGTAGGTAAGCGGTTACAATGAATGTTAGACACGTCAATAAGCCCACGTAGAATTGTATTCGGCCAACATCCCCTTTATAGACGAGCAATCCATTAACGATAAAAGCTATACCCAATGCGAGCTGCCATAAAACAGAATACCACATATAGTCTTCAACACTCGGAAACATCCTTGGCACCAGTACATATACGGCTATAAATGATATAGCGAAAACAAGAGCACCCAGACCCTGCCTTCTAGGTCGTTGCCTAATCCTCACCGTGGTGATGAATTTCCCAACCACTATGGTAGCAATAACTAATGCGATAAATACTCCTACACCAGTAAACCAATACCCCACAAAGTAGCTTATAACGAAGGAGACTAGAGCCCCACCAACAATAACCATGCCGAAAGCCATGTAAGCAAACACATCAACCACGTAGACAAGAAACCGTCGAAGACGAATTGCTAGAGAAGAAACCTCAGCATACTCTTCCTCACTACTACCCAAGACACGATCCCTTCCATAAAACACTATACATGATAATAGAAAAACATTACTAACATCAAGGCCCAACATCACTTCCTTATAAAAAAGCTTGTCAAACATTAAGGGAATACGGGAGGGAAATAATTCATAAAGCATTTTACGCTAAGCATGGAGTAAGAGTTGAAGTCTAAGAAACCACTACTATCATAAATACTAAGAATAATGCGTCTTCAACTACTTTACCGTAATTATATCAATGAATACATTATTTCTTTCTAGCTATCGTTTTTAACAAGGCCCTTCTCACTTTAGGGTCTTTCCACATTTCCTTATCAGCTTCTAAGGCCTCCCAAAGCCACTTATCTCTAGCTTCAAACCATTTGCTACCTAATTTCTTAACCATTTCTGCCTCCCACTTAGCATGACGTATAATGTCTTCTAAGTTTCTCTTCTTTTCTTCTTCTAGTTCTCTTCTAAGCTCCTTGAAGGACATAGTACCTTACTCCTCCAGAATTCTATTACACCATCTATATGGTTCCTCGAGTCTATTATTTCTTTAACAAAAGCATGTAACTAAACATACCATTAACGTCCCCGTATTCAATACCATATCTGACACGAATTCCACTCTTTTACAGTAATATAGTTGCAGGTGTTTTTCACCTTAGTTTATAATCTTTAAGACGCTATACCTAGTATATGGTTGAGTAGAAATGTCATACTATTATGGTAGAGGCGGGAGAAGGAAGAATAAGAAGTGGGATATACAGGGAGATCAATGGCAAGACTGGAGTGGTGGTAGTGGCCCTCCACCCTGGGCTGGTGGTGGAAGAGGTCGAGGTATGGGACGTGGACGAGGTATGGGTGGTAAGTGGGGTTATCCTCCACCTGGTTATCCTCAGCAATTCTCCCAGCAGGCTATGAGTGTTAAGCCTCCTAGACCTGGTGCTCTTAGAATAGCGGTAACGGTAATGGATGACCGTGGTCTTGACTCACTTATAGCGCCGATGTTTGCTCGTGCACCCTATATTGTGTTAGTGGATGTGGTTAACGGGGAGATCGTTGATACAATAGTCTTACCCAACGCCTATGCTAACGCACCCCAAGGTGCTGGGATGGCCTTTGCTCAATGGCTTATAGGTGCTGGTGTTAGAGCAGTAATTGGATCAAATATCGGGCCTAATGCGGCTATGGCTTTACAGCAGGCTGGTATAGCATTGTATAGTGCTCCACCTAATACTAGAGTTATAGATGCGTTGAGAAACCTGGGTCTCGTAAAATAAAAATCAGAGAATAGAGGAGAGATAGGATTCTCTCCTCACCCTAGCTTTTTCTTGAAGCCATTCTGTAGACTGGTATTGTCGAAGCTAAGAGCAAGAGACACACCATGTATGGCGCTCTTGGATCCAGTAATGCTAATGCTCCCGTGATAGTGGGGGCAGCTACCCTTATTGCTCTACGAATAGATGATAGCGCCGCCGACACCTTAGATGCCTCGCTTCTAGTCATAATGCTGTAGAGCCATGTTCTCCTAAACACGAATACTAGTGTATCACCTATCCTTAGAATATAGGCTGCAACAAGTATTAGGGGGAATAATTTGGTCGATATCATTAGTGCTAGTCCAGCAATAGTTATAATGGTTCCGACTTGGAGTACTTTGAAAGCTTTACTATCGCTTATTCTATCTGTAATCCATGTCCCAGTTAATGTTGCAGTAGATATAGCTGCTTCAATTAATGCTACATGAAACATATTTCCTTTAAGCCACTCAACAACATAGTATACGAGTGCTAGTCCTGGTGCGAGGGTCCAAGCAGTAATAAAGAGTACATCGGCTATTATATAGTATTTGTACCTCCTCCAATAATCTCTTAGACTAGTATCTTCTCCTTCCTCCCCGGCTTCCTCTTCCAATACTACGAGTTTAAAGTAATAGTATATGTAGGGTATGAGTACTAGCTCATATACGGCGAAGAAGAGGAATAACATGCGGAAGCATTGAGGCTCACAGCAAACATAGCCCAATATATAGCCCATAACGGGGTAGGAAACTATGATTGCTAGCTCGGGCAA
Organism: Desulfurococcales archaeon; assembly: GCA_027043985.1. Taxonomy (GTDB): domain Archaea; phylum Thermoproteota; class Thermoprotei_A; order Sulfolobales; family WANQ01; genus JALWGO01. The sequence goes on along the minus strand of JALUDQ010000156.1, from coordinate 216 downwards.
CCTTAAATGCCATGCTAAAGCCTCCTTCATACGATCCTCCGGATAGATGATTCTCTCGTAGGCTGGGTATAGGAAGTACAATGTACTTGAAGCCTCATCTACGAGACCACCAGCTACAACCATAATAGGTGCTAGAGGCCCATAAGCCAGGTAGTAGAGGAGAGATGATATAGATCCGAGCAAGTCTATGGTCATTAAACCCTTACGCATATCAAT
>JALUDQ010000155.1:1397-3287 GCA_027043985.1 Desulfurococcales archaeon | reverse complement strand
GAGCTGAGTGGCCAGGGCTGACCTCAACTACTAGGCTTTTCTAGATTAATGGATCAAACTTCTCTTCTTATCCAATGCATACAATGATATTGTAGCAGCAACTAGATCTGCTATTGCTCCCAGTCTAGCATTCATTTTTGCTAGCCTCTCGTCAACTCTCAGTAACTCGTTGAATAATTCATCGTATCCTCTACCACCCTCTATAGTCTCCATATACTTTTCAAAAACTCCCGTAAGGATCTCTCTAACCCTAACAGCATTCTCGTATCCTATAGTACGAGACACTACCGTATCTATGAGATTAGAGCCCAAGTATAGGAATACACCTATAACAGCATAATTCCACCTAGTTTTTTCAACTATTTTCTCGAGAAACTCTTTCGATTTTAGGACATTAGGGTATCCGTTAACTATTTCTCGTGCCACGAGATCTCTTTTAGAAGAATATACTAGTATCTCGTACATTCCTATTCCGCGTTCTATGAGCTTCTTCTCGTACTCCCTGTCCCATACGTTAGGGTATATACCAGTATCATCTGTTTCACGTATATAGGATGGACTGGCAGCTCTAACGGCTCGATAAAACATAACTGAATCATAGGGTGTGGTGTACTGTTCTAGTATGCTTGGAACTCTTCTTACTAGAGTCTTAGCAGTTATTCTATCATTGTTTTTGACCATGTACCCGGCGGTATAGGCTAGGGGATGCAATATCAATGCTATTCCGAGACAAGTATTACCGCCTCCGTGGACCCTCATTGAACGTTTAAGCGAGTCATATACTAGGTCTCCAATACTATATCTTCCCCTTACCCCTCTCAACCCTCTTTTCACGGCTCTTAGGTTATTCAATAATATGATATAAGAAGATAATAGGAAGTCTTCAAACCATATATCCTCATAGTCTTTAAGACGGTGAACATTACCAGGCTTGGGGTAACCTGCAACCTCTAGTAATGCTCCAGATGATAGGAGGACAGCGTATTCCTCTACTATCCTAATATTAGTCAATTCTCCAACACCCTTCTTCCTGGACGGGAGGTTTAGATCCAGTGCTTTTTCTTAAAGTATACTAGCATTATGATAGCTATTAGAGCCATTACTGTGAGGGTTATAAAGTAGCCGTAGGGATGGTATAGTTCTGGCATATACTTGAAGTTCATACCATAGATGCTCGCTATTAGTGTTAGGGGTAGAAATATCATTGAAAACATTGTTAGCCTTGCTACAAGCTTATTCAGCTTATCTGAGTCAACATCATGTAATAGCCCCAACATAGTGTTTAGTCTCTCATAACTCTGAGTTAAATGGTCTTCAAGCAAGACTATGTCATCTTCTAATCCTCTAAGCACTTCCGGGAGAACTCCCTGTAAACCCTTAGACTTCAAGACAACGTGGAGAAGGTTTCTCGTAGTCCTCCTTACCAGACGTAGCTTTCTCTGCACTCTAAGGAATCGTTTTGCATCTACAGTCTCCTCTTTAGCCAAGCTCTCCTCTATCTTATCGAGCTCAGAGTCTATTTCCTCTATTCTATCAGAAACCTTACTCACAAGAAAATGGAATAATTCGCGGAGAAAACTAGTTAAATCCTTACATTCTATTGCCGAAAAGAGTTCTCGGTGAAAATTATCTTTAGGTGGAAGCCAGGCTATTTTATTGGAATCTTTCTCAACAGCTAATCCGAAAGGAGATCCTAAGAACTGGGAGAGATATAGTAATTCACTGTTATCTGTTATTGATAATAACGCTCTCTTACGTTTTGTATCTAAGCTGACTCTATCAGCCCATTCACGATAATCACTAAATATCTCCAAGTGGAATACAATGTCTTCTTTTCTAAAACTTGCCTTAGAACTTTCAACTATTTTCCCATCAACACAGACATATTTC
>JALUDQ010000155.1:0-1387 GCA_027043985.1 Desulfurococcales archaeon | reverse complement strand
CTATCACTATATTATATTAGATCACACTGGTTTTACTCTATAGCCTATACTCTAAAATCACATACTATATAATACTTCTAGCTATTAATTTACGGATAATCCTCCAAGTCATGCCCCATAAAACTCCGCCATGGACACTATAGCCTACGACAAGCCTATTATCCTTAAATAGTAGGCGATAAGCATTTGAACGCCTTGGATTAAACCAGAAGACATCGTCAACCTCTAGTCCAGGCCTTATATTAAGCTCTCCTCTAGGCTTTGATAGTAATATTGCTGTTCTAAGCCAGGGAGCATTTCTAGGATACTCTACTCCCACTACACCATAAACATAAAGTCTTTCCGGAGTAATACTTGTTTCCTCAAAAGTTTCACGAAGCCCCGCATCAACTATACTCTCCCCAGTCTTTATCATCCCACCAGGTAATGCTATATCACCAGACCATGGATCTCTCCCACTTCTTCTCCTCTTAACAAGAAGAACATAGCCCCTCCTTACGATAGCGTTTACAACTGCTTTAACATACAACCACGCACACCAGTAATATTGGGAACTATTATGGGAGGATAGGTGCCGCCCGACGGATCCCCTCCTCACCCCACCCCGTTTACGCGGGGCACGGTTAGAGGGGCGAGGGCCATAAAAACTATGTTCTTTACCCTTATATTTCTGTTTTAGTGCCTAGACACTTAATTGTTAATCTTCAGATAATTTTATTTTGTATAATAATATATGAATAAACGTGTTAAACACTACTAGTTCGAAAATGATCCCATAGTATCTGGGGTGGTCTATTCGCCTCGCTCTCCAATACTAATTATAACACAGTGTTCTAAGAGGAAGCGAGTTAGAGAATATTTTCCCGAAGGGCCGCGGAGAAGTATACTAGACTACTTAGATGAAGAGTATAGGCGTAGACTGGTCTTAGCCCGTGAGAGCCAGTTAGGGAGAGTAATAAATAATCCAGTGGGAACGGCCTTAAGTGTATATGATGGCTGGCTGTATAGGGTTCTAAATAGAGGGCTTGTAAGACGAGCTTTTCTCCTAGAAGCAATTGATTTTACTATTATTTCGGCTGGATACGGATTCGTTAACGGATTCGAATTAATCGGCATCTATGATATAGAGATGAATGCTACGGTAAAGAAGTTCTGGGTGAATGCAGGACTCCTCGAGGTCATCAGAAACTATACAGAGAACATCGGAGCGGAAGTAGTCTTGGGCTTCTTCGCGTATAAGACGAAGTATAGGGAGATCTATGAGGAGGTATCATGGCCTTCTAATGTTAGGAAGGCTCTTCTTTATACCTCGACGTGTACTTCTATATCAACTACTCTAATGTCTATTGGTGAAGCGATAAGTATTGTTATAGATAGAATTCTAAGG
>JALUDQ010000154.1 GCA_027043985.1 Desulfurococcales archaeon | reverse complement strand
GGTTTCCTAGCTGGGCTGGATGGCTCTGAGGCTCTGGGGCTTGATATTGACAGGTATGCTGTGATGACGTACAACCATAACCTAGAGCGGTTCAATGCTAGGGCAGAGGTACAGGATATACTGGAGTGGGAGCCGAGGGGAGAATATGACATTATAATTGGTGGTGTGCCGTGTTTTCCACCAGAAACTATGGTTGTTACCACTAATGGATTAAAAGAAATTAAGAATATTGGGGAAGGCGATGAAACAATCACACATATGGGTAGAATAAGGAAGATTATCAAAGTAATGAAGAGGCGTTATAAAGGTAGGATGGTTAAGTTAAGACTGTCACTACTGAAGATACCAATTCTCGTAACACCAGATCACCCGTTCTACGTGATAAAAACAAAGCCTTGTTCACTAGGATTAAACATGCCGTGTACACCTACATGTAACCATGAAGGCGAGAGTAGGAAAGTAGTGCATTATCGTAACTACGGTAAAGGTAGGTATGAGTATGTTAGGAAATGTAAGAAATACTACGAACTTTACAAGCCAGAATGGGTTGAAGCAGACCTACTAGAGCCTAAGCGATCATTCGTATTGGTAACCCTACCCTCATATATTGAACCACCAACTGATATACCACTAGAGCCAGAAATGTGGTATGTTTTCGGAATGTATGTAACAGAGGGTACACCATATATAAAATATGTTTACAAGAAGAGAAGAGATAAGGAAAGAGGTATTAAAAGACCTGGTTACATGGTATACTTCAGCCTAGGTAAACATGAAACGAATTTGATAAACAAGTTGGTAACCAGTCTTAGGAGGCTAGGGTTTAATCCTAGTGTTAGGGAACACACTAAAAACACGGTTAGGGTTGTGGTTTACAGCAAGAAATTGTTTGTTCTTGTAACATCAATCTTTGGAAAGTATGCTAAAGGAAAGAAGATACCTATATGGGTTCTGAGATTGCCAAGAAAGTGTAGGGAAATGTTCCTAGAAGGCATTAGAGATGGAGATGGTGACAACGATAAATTTGTTACCACAGTAAACCCGAACATAGCGTTCATGGTATGGCTAATAGCACTCTCCCTAGGTAGACCAGCATCCCTTTCAAGAGTAAAAATGCCTAGCAAGACGGAAATAGAGGGTAGAATAGTAAATCAGTCACCATACTTGTATAGGGTTCATGAGATAAAGAGACAGGATTATGTTAAAGTGGGACGATACTGGTTCAAAGGTAATTGCATAGTGCTTGAGGTGTTGAACAAGGAATATGTTTACTATGATGGTGATGTATATAACCTAGAAGTGGAGGAAGACAATTCATACGAAGTGTGGGGCATAGTTGTACACAACTGCCAACCCTACAGCCTCGCCAATACTAGGAAACGGGGTAAGGATCACCCGTTGTACCCTACTCTTCCCCGTTTCTTCGACATAGTACTGGAGCTTAGACCCAAGGCTTTCCTTATGGAGAACGTCAGGGGGCTGGTGACTAGGAGGCATAAGCCGTTACTACTGGAACAGCTGAGACGTGTAGAACAAGACTATAGGATAGCCTACAAAGTACTTAATGCAGCATACTATGGTATCCCCCAACGCAGGGAAAGGCTCTTCGTCCTCGGTATAAGGCGTGACCTAGGAGTAACCCCAACGTTCCCAGAGCCTACCCATGCTGAGAGGGAGACAATGACTCTTAATGGAAAACTACATAGATGGATAACCGTTAGGGAGGCAATAGGAGACCTCCTAGCAATACCTCCGATAAGCTATCCGAAGAAACTAGTACAGACGAATCCTAGGCACGGTAAACCGATAAGCCTAGACGAGCCATCAAGAACAGTAAAGGTTGATGGGAGAGGAGGAGACTTCACTTTCGACACCATGTTGGTACCAGTAACAGAGCATGCACTACTTAACAATAAAACCTATGACTATGACTGGAGTAAACGCAGTATACCGCTAGATAAGCCGTCATACACTATAACTGAGAAGCATAGATGCGGTCAGGTAGTGGAGATAACAGAGCATGATGTAAGGCTGTACAGCATGAGCTTCAGCCGTGACAGCCTAGAGAAGCATCCGCCACAGGATATAGACACTCCGTCAACAACGATTAGGGCATCCTTCTACAAGGTGCCACCAGACTCTACTGTAACGCTTGGCAATGGATTGTACAGGCGCCTAACGGTACGGGAGTGCCTCAGGATCCAGTCCTTCCCAGACTGGTGGGGCTTCCCAGACGGGATAAGCACGAGTAGGAAGTACAGGCTGGTCGGAGAGGCTGTCCCCCCTATACTAGCGTACAGGATAGCGGTGAAGATAGGGGAGCTACTAGGGTGGAGAACGGGGGAGCCTTCCAGAGAGGTATTTATGTTACCATACTACGACAGGGTATTCGGTGGAGAATAATGGATTTCCTCAGGTGGACTATATGTAGGGACGGGGAGGGAGAACCCTACCCCTGCACGGAGCCAACGGATTTCCTGAGGTGCCCGTTCTGTGGCTCACGGATGATAATACATTATTTCTTCGTCCCAGAGGGTGACCCGTTCGGGCATGTAGACGTGCAGTTGAAGTGCCCGTTCTGCGAGTACGTGGCAACGTTCGGCGTGTCAACCTATGGCTCAGGGGAGAGGAGCGCCCTACGTAACAGCAGGCTTCACGGGCGTGTTCTCAGGTACGAGCTGGAGAGGATACTCTCTAGGGACTCGGAGGAGTACGGTATGGTGGAGGAGAGGCTTAGGCGCTGGGGCTACTGGTAAACAATTATTACTCTTTATAGATAGAACATATAGTGGCGAGCGAGAGGTGGTAGATGGTGTCATACACGCCCTTCTATAACCGTAGGTTCCCACCTATAGTCAAGCCCCTAGAAGCACTAGCCGTTCCCAGAACACCAGACTACAGCGTCTACGACTACTACCAGGTAAAGACGATAACCGCTATACCGAGGCTTGTCGTGCCGATAGTGCCTAGGACAGACCCGTCGTTCACAAGCATAGGCGCTGGTCAGGAGATAGTGATAGACGACCCCCGTGAGCTGAGGGTAGGCTCCAACGAGCTGTTACAGCTACGCATAGCAAGGATAACAGCCCCAGTAGAGATAACGCTGGGAGTTGGAGGCGCTAGGAGCATACTCTGGAACTACTTGCAGAGCTGGCTATACATTGGTCCAGGCAACGACGTGGTGGACGACAAGCTGTACATCGAGAACGTGGCTGTGGACACGGCTAGCCCAACAGACATAGCGTCGGCTCCCCAGGGTTACACGGTAGTACTAGATGAGCTGGAAGTGGTAAACACGTCCAC
>JALUDQ010000153.1 GCA_027043985.1 Desulfurococcales archaeon | reverse complement strand
TGCCAAGTGTTATAGGAGCGTTATTAGGCGATATGCTTGGATCCTTTATTAAGAGAAGGCTGGACATTCCTAGAGGTGGGAAAGCGTTTCTGCTAGACCAATTGGATTTCTTCTTCGGAGCCACTATCGGTATTATTTTCGGCGGAGTTACTCCTAGCTTATATGTGATTTCATGTGGATTAATTGTGATACTAGCTTTACATGTAATAACTAATAGGATAGCGTATGAACTAAAGTTGAAGGATGTACCCTGGTAGGATGAGAGAATATTATTGTATATTGTTATAAAAGACCTGCTTCCTTCTTCATCAAATATCTGTACTTCACATACCTATCTTCTGGTGAGAATCTTGGTGGATGAGCAACCTTAACTGGAGCACCGCAAACAGGGCATTTATCTGTTCTGAGCGTATATCTTCCACACTTAGTACATTTATGTAGCAACCATTTCATGCTATATATTCACCTTGTATTATCAGCGTTCTCTATTAAACTCTACTATACCTCCATGGCTCTCTATTGCTTTGGTAACCGTTTTAACAATATTGCTGAGTACGCGTTCCGCTATTTTATAGTCTGTAGCAGTAACTTCCACGACATATCGTGGAGCACCAATAGTGTATATTCTTACACTAACATTCTCCGGTAGTTTTTCATATGCTTTCTTTAACGCATCTCTTATTATTTCTACTCCATTCGGCTTCAATACCTGGATTGTAAATACTCCCTTTATTTTCACTTTCTTTATTGTTATATGCTTATCCGCTAGCTCTTTGAGAGCCTTTGCCCACTCGTCTGGTACACCTGCCTCTTTTAATGCTTCTATTCCTCTTAGTACAGCTTCCTCTAGACCAGCATATATTTCACCATAATAGTCTTCAAGTTTCCAACCCGCTTCCTTATAAGCTTCTTCTTTTGTTTTACCTAGTTTCTCGGCTGCTAATTCAAGTATTTTATCGGCTTTTACTGCACGTTTCCATTCAAGCATTTTTCTTCTTCTTTCCCCCTCTGTTACTCGTTTAAGTGATATATCTATTTGCTTACGTCTTCTATTTATTCTAATTACTTTTGCTACTATTTTCTGCCCTTCTCTAAGATAATCTTTTATATTGCGTATCCATCTAGAAGATACTTCGCTCCACGGTAGATAAGCTTCCATTCCCTCATATTCATCTAATGATACATAAGCACCGTATTCGAAGACTTTCTTTATTGTACCTACTACTAGTTCGCCAACATCTGGCAACGGTTTACGCTTCATGACCATGAGTTTCACCGCATAGTCTAGTATCTACTCAACATTATTTAAAATATGCTGACAAAACACCTTGACCTTAGCCTGGATAGGGTAAAACTTGTCTCTAGAATGAGGACATCTATAGGTTTATAGGAAACCTGAATTTTTCAGCCGAGCTCTCTAATAATGGTTCCGAGAATCTTAGCTTTACCGCCAGTAGGCTCTACGAGTATTCTACCACATACAAGGCATCTCGCAGGGAAACTTGAATGCGAGAATATTATTTGCTCGTTCTCGCAGTCTGGACATCGGACTACTAAGAACTTGCTCCGAGGCATAGGTATTAGTATTTTCCTACGTTTGACCACGGCTGTGATCACCCTACGAGTTCTGCTTTCTTTAACCTAATTCCCCTACGGTGTAGAATGTATCCACATTTCGTACATTTAAGCTTTAATACTACTTTCTTTGTAACCTTTGCGAATCTTTTTTGCTCTGGCTTCCTCTTGCTACCATAACCTTCCTGTTTTCTCTCGTAACGACGCTGACCCTCAGATAATGTTCTCCTCTTACCGTGTTTGTATATCATTACACTATGTACTGTATGCGTCCTACACCTGGGGCAATATGTTCGTATTCTTTTAGGAATCTTCACTGCTCCTCCCTCGGATCAAACCCTTTTTTCCTACCCCTCCAGACTAAGGTTGAAAGCTACTTAAATACTTTAATCCTATAGATTTTAACAAACCCTAATGATTCTAGGAGAACTGCTCTAGAAGACTCTATTAATATTATATTATTTCTTCTTAGAATTCTGCCATTATGTTCGAAATCTCTCAATACTTTAACTAATACCCTATTGTACTCGTCATAAGGGGCTTCAACTCCCAACGTTATATTATAGTACTCCTTAATGATCCTAGTAATCGTCTTCAAGAGGAGCTTATCAAAGGATAATTCTGGTTCCTTTCCTTCTAGTGCTTTTTTGACACGCAATGATCCTATCTCTTTTATTATTTCTTGGGTTTCCCTCAATACTATATCACAAGTCTCTTTTCTGTTAATTAGACATTTAAGTAGGAACTCTCTTAGCGGTACTAAGATGTTAACTAGATTATTATACGTTATCTCCTGGGGGTTTTCTTCGCGGAGTTCTTTAGATAACATTATTCTTAATTCTTCGCTCAAAAGACTCGTTACCTCTGTATCCTTGTTATCTTACCTATACCTTTTAATTCTAAGTATACTGCTAAACCTAGTTCTAATGTATGTGTTTTATGTTTTTCCAAGCTTATTTTTCTTCCAAGTATTCTTATGTTCTTCAGTGATACATCTGGGGTAAACTTTGCTATTCCTTTAAATGGGGAGAGAATGTCTAATGAAGGTGAGAATCTCGATTGATTCTTAATAGATAATTCCTTAACTATTAACCCTGTTTTACCGTTTAATGAAAATGGTATTCTTATAAGCCTCTTTGTATCTATGGTAACTTTTTCGTCAACAAATACTTTTGAGCGCTCTATGGCCCATAGTATAGTGTCTTCTATTTTGCTCATTATAGTTGAGGGTGAAGGCGGTGTCTCCCCGATAATATACTTTTTCAGTGTATCACCTATGTTAGTTTCTAGAAGAGATTTTGAAATGCGTCTCCTCCAACCATAATCGTTTATCCTCGGTATTAGTGCTAGTCTACGTGACCGCCCCCGAGTTTCATTTGCTAGTCTAAGAGATTCTATGCTTAAACCTATCCCCAATATATAGTCAACAATCTCTCTACGTTCTTCTGATCCCATTTGAGCTAACTTGTCATCAAGGTGAACATGGAGGTGAAAACCTCTATGACCCGAAAAGTATATGTCTATATCATTTTCGTTAAAACCAAAGTCTTCGATAAGGATATCGGCTAAACGTAATACTTGATCTAACCCCTTCACAATACATTCATCATCAATTATTGAGATCTTTTTTGTCTTTGCTCCACAAACTGGGCACGTAGACTGGTCTCCCGTACCACCGTGTCCGTTAGGGCATAACCATATTTTTACTTCGGTACACCCCGGTATGTAGTCTGCATCTATATCGAATACCAGGTCTGCAC
>JALUDQ010000152.1 GCA_027043985.1 Desulfurococcales archaeon | reverse complement strand
AGATAGAGCACTTGATGCACTATAAGCCTGAGTACTTCATAAAGAACCGTGGAATAGATTTAAGGATAAGACATAAAGTAGAAGCAATTGATCCCAATACTAGGACTGTTGAATACGTAAACCTTGAAACCGGAGAGAAAGGCAAGGTAGAATACGATTACCTAGTAATAGCTACCGGTGCTAGACCCAGAGCCTACGACTTCTTCCCCGAAATCAAGGATATAGAAGGAGTATTCACTCTAAGCCACCTAGACGATGCAGAGAAGCTAAAGAACTATATCGAGAAACTCGGCTCAGGTAAGAAAGCAGTCGTCGTTGGCGCAGGCTATATAGGCTTAGAGGTAGCTGAAGCTCTAGCGGAGAAGGGCTTCAAGGTAACAGTATCAGAGATGTTCAACCAGGTGCTACCAAAGGCACTTGACCCAGATCTTGCTAAGACTGTTCAAGAACACCTACGCTCCCACGGCATAGAAGTATTATTGGGTGCAAAGACTACTGGGTTCAAAGCCGATGAGAACGGCAGGCTTGTAGGCATTGAAACAGATAAGGGGTTCTTAGAGGCAGATGTAGCAGTAGTAGGAGTAGGTATCAGACCTAACACTGAGCTAGCACAAATGGTTGGAGCAAAAATAGGTCAAACAAGAGCTGTATGGACGGATGAGCACACGGAAACTAGTGTGAAGGGCGTATACGCTGTAGGAGATGTAGCTGAAACAACACACCTGGTGACAAAGGAGAGAATATGGGCGGCCTTCGCTACAAATGCTAACAAGATGGGATATGTAGCGGGAACAAATATTGGTGGAAGAGAAGCAATATACAAGGGAACAGCCCTAACAGCAGCAACACAAGTATTCGGCCTAGTGGTAGCGAGAACAGGTTTAGGTGAGGAGGAGGCGAAAAAGAAAGGATACAATGTAGTAACGGTCTCCCTAAGATCCAATTCAAGACCAGCATACATGGGTGATGTAGAAGTAGTTAGATTCAAGGTTATAGCCGATGCAGATACAGGCAAGCTTCTCGGTGCACAAGCATTAGGAGATCAATCAGCCTTCTGGAGAGTAAACGTTATATCAGCTCTACTTGAACGCGAGGGAACAGTCTGGGACTTATTCCAGACAGATATAGGGTATCATCCATACCTAAACCCAGTCTGGGATCCAATAATAGTAGCTGGCAGACTATTCCAGAGACAACTAGGTGAGACGCCGAGAAAAGCCTAGATACGAGGCAATGGTCCTTTCTACATTATTATATTAATTGTTTTTCCTATAATTATTAACCCCATAATTGCGGTTAAGATACCCACTACTCGTGTTAGTAATATTAAGTCCATTTTCTTAACAGTAACTGAGGCTAAAGGCGCTGCTAAAATTGTTCCCATAGTAAGCATGAATGCTATCATTAAGTTAACTCCCCCCGCGGCTATGTAGAATAATACTGCGATAGAGTTGACGACAATCTCGCTTACAAGGCTTAATGCTATTGCTTTCCTAACATTTACCTTTAAGAGGATTTGACCCGGAATAAGTATGGGGCCATAGCCCGCACCAGTTAATGCTTTATTAAAGGATGCAATAAAGCTTAGAATAGATATCTTCAACAACAACCCGCTATCAACGCCATTGCCTTGTAAGAACTTGTCCCTTCTCATAGTAGATACTATGAGACCAGATGCAACTATGATTAACCCAATATATATCTTCACGTATTCTTCAGATAATTTTATGCCCAATATAACTGCAATAGCGACTGCAATAATAGCTGATAAGACTAGTGCAAATAAGTGTCTGCGATCGCTCTCTCGTCCACGTAGTACTATGGTTCCAAGTTTATGATGGGTTATCCCGGCTACAGTATTTCCCGCAAGCTGTGATAAGAGCACACCAGCTACTACGTCGTGGGGGTTAAAACCCATTAGTAATAGTATTGGTACTATTATTGTACCGTAGCCCATTCCTACCATACTGCTTATATAGCTTAATATGAACGCTATTATTGCTAGCTCTATCAATGCCTCTACATCCTTAATTAAATTTAATTAATAGGCTCAAATAAAAAACTTGCTACCTTAAAAACAGATGAAACCCCTTAGGAGGGAGAGAAAACTAGGTGTAGCGTTCAAAAACGTCAAGGGTCTTCAAACCAGAACCCGTAAGCGGTACCAGTACCTCATCTCCCTTATCAATAACGTGTTCTTCAACGAGCTTCAATAACGCTATATATGGTAGAGTTGACGTTGGCTCAACTATAAATCCCAGCCTATAAAGATCTTTTAACGCCTTCAAGATCTCATTGTTGTCAACCAATACTATTCTACCATTATTCTTCCTTAATACCTCTACTATTTCATTTGTCCTGGGAGGATTAGGAACCATGACTCCATCAGCAAGAGTTGATTCTCCTTTTACAACTGGCTTATCATATAGTCTATTATATATTGGTGTAACACTTACTCCTTCTACACCCACAAAGAATGGGGGCCTATCCATTAGCCCCTGATCTACTAGATCCTTAAACCCGTAGTATAGTCCTAGAAATAATCCACCAGACCCTATGGGAGCGATAACTATTCTCCCGTGAAAGCCTTGTTCAAAGGCTTCATAGGCTATTGTTGAAGCACCTATAATGAAGAATGGGCTCCAAGTATGAGCTACATAGAAGGTTTCCTCATCAACTAATTCTAATACTTTCCTAGCTGCATCTCCTCTTGTGGGAGTTTCAATAATTTCACCACCTAGAGCTCTAACAAGTTGTTTCTTACCTTTAGGCGCATATTCTGGCATTACTATTACTGGCTTAATGCCATAGAGTCTTGAATACGCTGTAACAGCTATACCAGTATTGCCTGAAGTATCTTCTACAACTCTCCTATAGCCCTTGAAGCGAGCATAAGTTATTGATAGTGAAGCTCCTCTATCCTTAAAACTACCAGTAGGATTAAGGTATTCTAATTTAAAGAAGACTCTTGCACCCCTTATCTTCCTAACTACGAGTGGTGTACCTCCCTCGCCAAGCGTTTTTCTAGGCCTTATAGGTAGCATCGACGTATATCTCTTTAATCCTCTACCACGGGGACGCCAATTCTTCTCAAAAGATATGTTTAGAGGTGAACCACACTTAGGGCATTGCCAGTAATAGCTGGTTGTCTTAAAACCACATTTAGGGCACGTGAAGACTATTTCTTCTTTCAAGGCTATCTCCTTAAGAAAACTATAGTGTTCTAAGCAGTTAAATTATATCTGAATTCCGAAGGCTTTACTCACTTATTGTGTGCTTCCTTGTTTTGGAGCTTGTTAACTACTTCTTGGAGGTACTTTACGGCTTGCTCGTATATAG
>JALUDQ010000151.1 GCA_027043985.1 Desulfurococcales archaeon | reverse complement strand
AGAGTTATAGAGAGACATTTACCGAGGGTAAAGGAGCTTTACCGTAAAAAGAAGAACATTATGTTAGAGGCCTTGGAGGAATACTTCCCTGAGGGCTCAAAATGGACCAAGCCTGTTGGAGGATTATTCGTGTTCGCCTATCTACCTGAAGGGATAGATACTAAGGCACTACTACCCAAGGCGATAGAGCATGGAGTAATATACGTGCCCGGGAAATCATTCTTTGTCGACGGTAGTGGAGCAAATACTATGAGATTAAACTTTAGCTATCCACCACCAAGCAAGATTGTTGAAGGTATTAGGAGGCTGGGCAACTTATTGAAGAGCGAGCTAGGGAAATAGGTTCACACATTATAGTCTGGATTTGTACTCTTTTTTCCTCTATTCTTTTACTAGTTTCACTACTACTCTTGGAGCTGTTACTGGTAATGCTGCTTCTAAATTATCTATTACTTTTATGAGCCCATCTCTAAGCTCTACGGGTAATTGTTTGCCAGCATAATAGGCTTCTCCAGTACGAGTCCAGCCAGCAACTTCTACCCTGGTAAGCCCCCTAATACTCGTTGATAATAGTTCGAGCCATGGGTGTACTATTACAGTTGATGCACGCCCGATTTCTCTAACATACATTCTGGCACGTGCGTCGAGGCTTGATAGGAATACTATGTCCCATTCACCCTTAATGTCTGATAGCTTATTGTAGTTGTAGAGGACATTAGTGAAGCCACGTACTATTCCCTTAAGCTTCTTTGAAGGATTACCCACTAATACGATGTTTACTGCTTGCTTGGAGAAATATGCTGTGAGAATACCAGTGTAACCCGAACCTATTATTAGGATGTTCTTTCCCCTACTCTTCTCTGCTACGTAGAGGGCTATTGATGTAGAACTAGCTAGTGTTGCAGCCACGATATCGTCTACTTCTCTTGGAAGTAATCCTATACCACTACTAGGCTGAGCAGTATATTCTGCCGCGAAGCCATCATAGTCTACTCCTGGGATACCCCTCTCCGTTTTAGGTAGGCTAGCGACGAGTCTTCCCGAGAAACTAGTATCAGCGTCAACGCCTAGGTATTCTACCCTACCATAGCCTTCTGCTCCTAGGATTCTCCCGGGCTCAACCCATAATAGTCCGCCGTATACTGCGTTTTCTAGAGCACTTAATGCTACGGCGTATACTTTTACTAAGACGTGGTTGTAGGGTATTGGGGGCTTTGGCTTGTCAACTACTATAGCATTATATTGGAAGACGAGTGCTTTCACAACCTAGCACCCTTTTACAGTGGAAGATTGTCCCGGTCTTGGGTCCTAGGAGTTATTAGGGTGGGGGCGATAATAAACTAGTTTCTTTAGGCGTAACCGGGGGGTTAAGTTAAGATGAGGTTTATCCACTTGCTCAGCAAGGAGGCTAGGCTCAAGTTAATAGAACTAGCACTGTTTCGTAGATCAGCTAAAGAGCTAGCAGAAGAGCTTGGAGTAAGTCCTGCTGCGATATCAAAGTATATGAGTGGGAAAATGCATCCAAGTGATGATACTATTAGGAAGCTCTTCCACATCCTGGATCCAGGAGAACATGTGAGGGCTTATACCATAATATTGGAGGATCTAGCCTATGGTATAGAAGAACTATTGGAATATGTTTCCACTAATGGTGTAGACGTGTTGGGTGATAGAGAGTTTCAGAGCATTTTGAAGGCGTTGTACGAGTATCTAGGAGAGTATATAAGAAACTACATGTAGAATACTATATTGTAGGTCTTGTAGGATAACGCGTTGAGAGGGATACACTATTAGCGGAGAAGAAAGGAAGAAAAGACTCCCAATGTTTGCTACTGGTACCATAGTCTCAGACTATGAGCCATTATTCCGTTATTGGGAGTTGGCTAGAGAGAAGGGGAGAGAAGACCTAGTAGAGAAGGCTATGCTTGAGAACAAGGACTTTGACTATATTAGGAGAATGGTCTTAGAGCACGCTTTAAATCTCTTGGAGGTATTAGATCGTCTCGAAGAATACTTTCTCGATAGAATTGATGCGGAAACAGCGGTAAAGTCTTTAGAGGAAACACTTGGAATAGAACTAGACCCAGAAGAAGCTAGGCGCCGCCTAGCTAGAATCCTAGCTGGATGGCTGCTTGAAGCAGCCCAGACGTGGGGTATTATAAGATTGAGGGGTGGTAAACTCCCCATAAATTAGAGGATACAAGGGGACTTGGAGGGGATAGGGTCTGGATCAAACTTCACTAGCATCTCTAGGATTCCTCGTAGGCCTCCTCATACTAGCATACTATGTTAGGAGTAGTAAGGGATTCCTATTTGAGAAATCATGGTATGGTTACATTCTCTTACCAGTTATAGGAGGCTTAACCTTCTACTCTATCGTTGCCTTCGCCCTAGGATACGATTATACTGCGATTATTTCAAGTATTATAGCTGGAGTACTCTTAATCATTATCCTATTAGTTAACCTGTTGCCCGAGTTCTTTCCAGAAAGGCTCGGTGGGCTTTCATCTAGGATTGAAGACTCTTATACATGGGCTGTTAAGCTAGAAGAAGAGTTAACAGAGCCAGGCGGAGTTAACTGTAAATTAATAGACAGTATGTTGAGGAATACTGACGATAGGAAACTAGAAGTATTAGCCGGGATATTATATGATACCTATCTACGTAGCCCGGGAGAATTCCTAGCCCTTACAACAGTTCTAACCGAGTGCTCCCCATTTAGAAGCCTAGAGGTACATAAAAGGATAGCAAAGCTCTTCGTAGTTGAAGGAGACAACGGTATACCATACTCTTATGTTCGGCTCCTCGCTAAAGCTTATCCAAACCAGCTACTACCCATAGAGCTAATAGACTTCATAGTAGACACCACAATAATAGCTTGTATGAGCTATGGCCGGGTTAGCGGCAACTGTGCGGATCTAGCACGAATAGCGTTAACCCAGTTCTCACTGCTTTGCAGCAAAGACCCCGAGACAGCACAGCAAAAACTAGTAGACTTGTTAAAGAATATACGTGGACAAATCATTATACGTAAAACCGGGGATAGGAAGCAAGTTGGATTAAGCATAGCTGGAGTCACAGTAGGATTCGATAAGGCGTGGGAAGCGATACTACCATGTGTTAGCCGTGGAAGCGAAGAAAAGATAACAATGTAGAATCCCAGAGAGACTATGGAGATACTACTATATGACTCCACGGATAAGGTGGGGTTCTAGATCTGAACACGTAGTCTAGGCTATAATTGGTTCTCTTAACAGCTCTCCGCCACGCCCCCAATCCTCCACCAAGCATACTCCACTCTGCAAGCGTCTTAGAGATACCTCTATCAGCTAATGCTATTGCTG
>JALUDQ010000150.1 GCA_027043985.1 Desulfurococcales archaeon | reverse complement strand
GGTGGATAGATTTATGTCAAAGCTCTTATCAGAGCTATAAGCAAGGCCGTTAACAGTAGTTATCCCAAGCAAGGCAATGGTTACTATTGTCAGCAAAACAATACTATATACGGGTTTCATATAATTATGCATAGATGATATTCTCATTAAGCCAACCATTATTTTTGGCTCTTTAAGTCGTTGAACACTATATAATGGTTACGTAGCTTTCTTATACGGCACTAATAGCTGATATAGAATCCATAAGCTTTATACTATTAACAAAATAATCATTGCAGCCGGATTTATTATTATGACAAACATAATTTTTGTATAAGTTAACTGAGGGTAAACTAGTTTGACTCTGAAGCTACGGGTTGGAAGGAAAGGATATATAATTCTTCCCAAAGCAGTTAGGGAGGCTGTAGGGATAAGAGAAGGAGATGAAGTTATTGTTGAAATACGTGATGGTATCGTTATAAAGCCCGCTAGGAGAGTTAATTTAGCCGAGTTAAGAGAAGCTTTGAGGAAACATGTAGAGAAATTGAGGAAAGTTCAAGATAGAATAGAGCCTAAGCCCGGTGAAGTGGGTGAAATAGATTTAGAAGAGGTTGAATTCTAATATGAATAGAGTTTTCCTTGATGCATCAATGCTCGTTTATTTAAACACTCTTGTAGACAGTGAGAGAATAGCCTATGAAGAATATTATTTGAGACTTGTTTCAGAAAATATATTATATACTGATGTACTAGTGAGTTTATAGAGTCAATAGTGTTGCCCTTTACGAATATATTAAGTATAGGTTTAAGAGAATATGAACTAGCATCAAAATACATTATCAAACACAACTTGAAACCCAGTGATGCCATTCACTTAGCAGTTATGAAAAATAATGGTATTGACATTATTGTAACTGAAGATAGAGATTATGATAGTGTAGATATTGTAGAGAAGACTTGGTTGAAACAAATATAATTTCGCGAGAACATCTAGCATCTCATCCATTTCATCATATCGTTGGGAAGCCTAATTATGTGATGTGGATTTTTCTTGTATATGAATTGTACACTAGGTTTTTAACTAATGGTCACCATGATTTCAGTGTATTGGAGTTGAACAAGTATTGAAGTTGTATTCAATAGTACTCAGCCTACTAGCACTAGGATTGGTGTTGACAGCTGGTATAGGTTATTCTATGTGGGCTGAGAGGCTCCGCGTAAACACTAGCATACATATTGCGAGTGGAGATGACCCCGTTATCGGCTCCTATAAGGGCTTTATATGCTGTGAACAAGCAAGCTGTTGCGATCATGATCACTGTAATGGTAGCTGTAGTAACTGTAGTAGCCTCGGAGACAATAATGCTGGTTTAAACGATATTGGTTTAAACTGTCATCACTATCACAACGAAACAGAATGTGATTGCAAGGGTCTTGAAGATGATCAGATGAGGCTAATAGATAATAGTAGGACACTAGTATTATCAAATCTACAATGCGGTGAAGAAGACCACCACTGCTGCCACGATAACAAAGATAACGTTGGTGTTGAAGGCAATACTAGTATAACGTGCAATCACTGCTACACCCATACATACAATATGACACTGTGGGTCGGCCTAGTAGTAGAACATGAGGGTGTGGTACCGATGAGGCTTAACAGTGTATCATTAATCGTTAACGGTGGCTATGATAGCGTAAACTACAACTACTACGTCTACGGTCCATTCAAGACAAGCTTTCAACAAGTCTGGGGCCACGTAGATCCGTGTAGCCTACCCTTCACTGGATATAGTTCAAGCGTTATCCTAGGTGATGGGGAGAAAGCAGTCATATGGATAAGAATAGAAATAGCAAACACTACAAACATAACATCCATAACAATAACGCCAGTCTTCGAGAACTGGAACCAGTAATCTTCTCCCCTCCCCTCATAGTATCGTATTCCAGTTATTCTAGTTTTAGAGGCAAGTATATTTAAGGGAGAAAACGTTCTCTCCTCCCTAAAAGGAGATCACATTCCCCTATAATAATCCCGGGTGTCTACTAGATGCTTAGCACTAGGCAGCTAGTCCTCGTTGCCCTCGTAATAGTGATCGTTGGTGTAGTTGGCTTCGTTATAGGATATTATAGCTGGATGCTTAGACCAAACAATATTGAATCCAATATTAGCAGCCTCGGAAACACCGTTATTAGGATGAAGGCTTTCGATGTAGACGACTTGATAAGAATGTTTAATCACTCTAAAATAGTCTTAAACCAAACCTATAGTAATGGGACAATCATGCATTCTTATATAGTAATAGACAAGCTTGACTCGGAGGAAATAAACAATACACCCGTGTATCGTGTTAAATTAGAGGCTGTAAGCGGTGAGAACAAGAGTATAGCATTCATATGGATTACAAGGGATTTCTCAAAAATACTAATATTCCGATCAGGTGGAATGGAGTATACTAATAAGACTGCAGAATACTATGGTAGAATAGTCTTAAGTGCACCATCCTTCCTCTTAACAGCTATGGAGATGAACATCCTATTCGATATAAACGTATCCAACGGCAAGGCAATGGCAACCACATTACACTGGAACATAACATCGCTTAATACTTCAACAATAACATTGGAGGGCCACGAATATCAGGTTATTATGGGTAAAGCGGTTAAAGCAGTAAACTCTACAATTACTAGAACGGTGTGGTTTAAGGCAGTAAACATTAATGGAACATGGTATCTACTCTACGTCAGGGTTACGGATCGGGATGGAACCTTTACTGTAAGCATAGAGGAGTTATCATAAAAAATGATGTTATTAAAGAATAGAGGAGACATTATATCCTATAGGCATGGGATACAAGGTATGGTGATTTCCTCTTCCTCAACTATCTATTCCTCTATAGGGGTAACCCGTATAGCCTCAACCGGACAATTCTCTACAGCCTGCATAGCCTTCTCGTATAATTCCTCTGGTATTATTCCCTTAGATTCTTCAGCTGTAGTCTCGGTTTCATAGGGTTCACGTACCTTGTTTTTACCATTATCTCCTCCCAGCTCAAATATTTCTGGTGCGAGAGCTGGTGCTACGCCGCAAGCAATACACTTGTTCCTATCAACGACGACAAGGTATTTCTTAGCCAAAGATTCCTTACACCTCAACTGTATTCGTAGTTATGCTAATATCATAGTCTAGACTAGTAGAATAAAAACCTTAGTCCTTGACCCCATACACGAAAGACTAATAACATTCCACCCCGATTATGGGGGTTAAAGGTGGGAGAGGCTATGAGGGGTAAGCTATCCCTCATAGTAGTCGTATTATCAATAATAGTGCTAGCACAAGCAATACATGGAGTAGCAGCAACTCCTGGCTACGAGGTA
>JALUDQ010000149.1 GCA_027043985.1 Desulfurococcales archaeon | reverse complement strand
CTAGGTTGACTATGAATGGCAAATCTATTACCACTTGGGGTTCTATTGATACGAGCTTTATGTTAAAGGATGATATTTTCTCCTCTACTATGCTCCTAATGTCTTCCGATCCCATTACGATTCCCGGTGCCTTTATCGAGAACGTTATAGTATAGGAGTTGTTTAGTGGTACTTGGAACTCATAGCTTATATTCATGCCATTTATTGGTTTCTCATAGGAGTACTCGTTACCACCAACGTTTACCTTGGTTACTAGGTAGTAGTGTGTGAGGTAGGGGAAGTATTTATCGAGATAGGCTTGTACGTCAACCATTTTGTTGATCTCTACTACTGATACAATTGCCTTCTTATACGTTTCCTCATTCTCGCATGTTAAGCATGGATTAACTGGTTGCGAGGGCTTTGTAAGATTGATTAACTTTAAGTTAATGTTACCATATATTGATGGCTCATTTATCGATACATTGAGCTCTGGTACCCAGTAGTCGTTAAGTCTATATGAGCCTAATGGTACTTGTCTTGCTGTAAAGGGGTCGCCGGAGAGAGCTCCGGGGATGAAGAGTGTTAGTGTTACAATGTATTCTTGGAATTTCTCTGACACTGGTATTGTGATGTTCTGTTTCTTACCAGTTATCTTTAGCGTGTATGTTCCTAGATCATATTGTATTGTCTGGTTTCCTACAACTACTACTCCTTGTACATTGTACTCTAGTACAAAGTACTTCACATAGTAGTATAGTTCGTCTAATAGCTGGTTTAAGTCTGTTAGATGATAAAATGAGGCATTGACTCCTATCATCATACCGTTAAGCGATGGCTCGAGATAAGCTGTTAATATACCAGTAGCGAAGGGGAAGTCTATTACTGATAGCAGCTTCTTCTTATAGGATGGTACTCCTATTGTTGGAGGTCTTACGAATTCTATGTCAACCTTATAGGGGTATAGTACGAGGTATGCTGCATTAGACTTTGTTATATGATATGTTACTCCTCCAGCAAGTGTTTGTTCGAGTGCTGGAATTATTATCTCGGAGCCCTTTGAGAGAAGCATTACTTGATATATTTTCCCCTTAAATACTCCTGCACCCTTTAAAACCATTGAGTCTACTAGAGAGTCATCTGGCATCGGATAATAGAAGAAGAAGTTATCGTTTGATAATTTAACGTACATGTAAAGTATTCCTGGAACATATGCTACTTCTATTCTCTCAACTCTTCCATGGAGTGTTGCCGTGTCTGTAAGATACTCCTTATTGCTACTCTTATCTAGTCCCCTAACATATATGAGGACCACGTTGTCTCCAGTAAAGTTTATGTATAGACTCCATGTTGATGGTTCTCTTGTAAAGTTTACCTGGAATTCAAGTGATTCAAGGCTTGATGTGTTCATGGCAACGGATTCGGGTATTTCTATCATTACCATAGGTCTTGGCTGTGGGTAGCTTAGTTTTATGTATCCATCTTTTCCTACAGCAACATACCCCGTTTCATTGTCTATTATATAGTTGTTGCCCTCAACTACAGCCTTATACAATGGCTTGTACTCTTGCAATAACCTATTAGTACTAATTATACTGTATAGTTGTGGTGGCGGGAGTATAATCATTGGATAGATAGTACTTGCACCAGCATAGATGCTGGTGAGTGATACTAGTGCTAGTATTACTATTATTAGCCCTAGTAGCGGTCTAACGTGATGCACTAATCATACCCCTCCTTACCTAAGATAAGTTCCTAGCTAGAATAATTCGTCTTGCTAGTTACTAAAGAGTTTACCGCTAAAGACTAATAATAATTGTATTTGAATAAAAATGTAGATTTGTAATAAAAAGAATTGAAGAACAGGTACACTAGTACTACACTAATAATACTTGTTTACGTCTTTAATCCCCCAACACTTGCTAGGAACATCTGCGTTAGCATTGGCTGATACATTATTACTACATAGCTCATAAACTCGGATAACGTAAATATTGGGAGAGATGTTAATAGACTGCCATTAGCTGCTCCATAAGATGTTATTACCGCAAGAGGCATTACAGCTATACTAACCTTCATTGCATCAATAGTCTCTGCACTTAGCGCTATTACTGAGGTCTGCATACCCACTTTTCCGAGAACCTTTATCATTTCAACTACTGCTCCTGCTACAATAAATGACACCAATACTATGAACACTGTTATGAGAACCGAAGCCAGCATCGTGGTACGTGAAACACTAACCGATTGTTTAAACGCTATTATCTTAGAAATGGTATCTGCTAGGAGGTCTAGTCCCTGGCCAGTCGCATAACCTCCTATCAATATACCCTCTAATGTCTCATACGCGAAGGATAAGAGTGGAGAAGCAAAACCAAGTGGAGTAAATATGCCAGTTTCAGCACTACGAGCGATTACCGTTAGTGCACGCTTAGAATACCTTGAACGAGCACGTTCTGCCAGGTCTGATAAAACTCTTACTGGATCCTCGCCTAAACTTACTCTCTCGGCAAGACGTCTAAGAATGGTTGGTAGTTCGGCTTCAGCTCTCTTAACATTAACCATATGTAGCGAGACCACTGCTGCCGCTGGTGAGGTAACTATTGCAAGCATTAATGCTAGATCATTGACTAGGTTAGCACCTATGTTGAAGTATAATGCCAGTGCTACTGGTACTCCAGCAAGCATTGCAAGTATAGCTCTACCCTTAGGAACGTATTCTCTAAGTATTCGTGGTATCATGAAATACCATGGAAGAGAGATAACCGTTACCAATAGAACTGGTATACCTCCCAGAACCAATACTATACGGAGCAACCCCATGGGCACAAATATGAGTAGAACGAATAACGTAGCTGCAATTAATCCTAGAGTACTCGTTACAATACTTGATATAAAGTCTATGCTATCAGCAATCTTAGTAACTTGTCTTTCAAGAGTCTTTAACTCTATATCCGATAAAAGTTCAGCCGTCTTTGTAATCCTACCAGTAGTCTCATATTCTTCTAATAATACTCTAAGAGTATCAGCGAATTTGCGGTGAACACGTAGTGCCCTACGGTAAACAGCTTCTGGTAATGTTACACCCGTAAATTGTGCCATTTTCTTTGCAATGCTTATCTCGAAGGCTATTGCCTTCAACCAGCTACGTTCAACGAAGTCTAATATTTTCTCAAATGGTACGAGGGCTAAGTCAAGTATTCTCGCAATAACTGGAAAGTATGGTAATTCCTCGTCTATGCGGCTTGCACGGAACTTTACTGTAGCGCTCATAGAGAAGTGTGTTAAGAATATTGCTAGTGCTGGTGCAAGTGCCATTATACCTATTATGAGAGTTGTCGTGTAGAGAGGGAGATGTAGTTGATGCGCGAAGTATAGTGC
>JALUDQ010000148.1 GCA_027043985.1 Desulfurococcales archaeon | reverse complement strand
GGGGGTGGGGCCATCCTCTCAAGTGACTTGCTCCTACGTCTGCTGTAGCATAGCTTAGAGCATAGGTTCTCCTACCACGTGGATCCCATGCTGGTGCTTCGAGTCCTTTAACGTGTACTGCTAGTTCCTCGCCTCTACCGAGTATTCTAGATGCCCTGGCTACGCCTTCTGATAGTATTGCTCCTATACCCTTCTTATAGGCTATCATTTCTATTAGTTTTTCAACTACCTCGCGGTCTCCAAACCCCCTAGCCTCTAAGCCGTCTAGTTCTTCTACACCTACAAGCTTCTTCTCAACAAGTTCTAGTAGCCATGCAATAGTGTTGCCAGTAGCAATACTGTCTAACCCGTACTCGTTTACAAGATAGTTATAGTAAGCTACTGCGTCAAACTCGAATACACCTGTAGCTGCTCCAAGCATTGCGAGGTTCTCGTATTCTGGTTTAACGGTGTATTCTCTACCCTTGTACTTGAACCTAATGTATTTGGAACACTTAACTGGGCATGGAGTAGACCTAACATTCTCGGGTGGCTTGAAGCCGGGTATGAGTCTCTTTAATACTTCTTCTCCAGCAAGCTTTGACGCTAGTTCTTCGGGGATATAGGGTTTATTATAGTTGTATGAGGGACTCATACCCAAGCTGCCAGATATCCTTAATCCATCGTTTGTACCATATTTTCTCGTACCCTCCGTTGAAGGGCTTGTAGCGTATTCCTCATAGTATTTCTTAAACAACTCTTCAAGCTTCTCTGGATGCAGTACTGGAGGATTCCTCTTACCCACAACTGCTATTGCTTTAAGCTTCTTAGAACCCATAACGGCTCCAAGCCCGCCTCTACCAGCCGCTCTCGTATAATCAAATATAATGCACGCAATCCTTGCGAGGTTTTCTCCAGCTGGTCCTATTGCTGCTACACTAGCATTGGGGTCTGTTTCACTTATGATAGTCTTTGTTGCTTCACTTACCTTCTTACCCCATATCTTCTCTGCACCACGTATCTCTGCTTCACCATCATGCACCCAGAGGTATACTGGATCCTTACTAGCACCCTCAACTACTATAGCATCAAAGCCCGCTCGCTTAAGCATGGGGCCAAAAGCGTCGCCAGCATGGCTGTCGTGTATTAGTCTTGTCTCCGGGCTCTTTGAGACAACTGCTACCTTACGAGCACCGGGTACGAGACCTGAGAGCCCCCCAGCAGCAAAGACTATCTTGTTGGATGGGCTTAGAGGCTTGGTTCCAGGCGGTACCTCGCGGTAAGTTATTAGTGTCCCGAGACCCTTCCCACCGAGAAACAACTCATATACTTCTTCGCCTATCTCCTCAACTCTAATTTTCTGCTTACTCAAGTTAACCCTAAGTATCCTACTATTATATCCATACATGTCCTACACCAAGAACAATTCCCTTGGATAATTTATGCCTCCAAGAATACATGGCTTCTAAAGAGCTTCCTAGAAATAAAAATTGTTAGTAGCTGAAAAATATTTTCATTAATAATAATGAAGGTTACATTATTCTTAATGATGGTGTTGTTATGTGTTCTCGTTTACCTGCTTTCTGGTCCCTATAGTATTTTAGATCTTCAATAAATTTCTCTGCCTTATCTCTTGACATACCTACTTTGTTTACTAGATAATCTATTAACTGTTCTAGTGATTCTCCTTTTTCTAATCTATCTAGGAGAGCCTCCATTACGTTTTCGCGGTATATTGCCATTATCTCGTCTTCTAGTCCTAGATCTTCAGCAAACGCCATTACAGAGTAGTATAGTGATTCTAGAGCATGGTTAAACTCTTCCTTACCTAGAGTTCGGGCGTCTAGGTCAACGAGAAATAATACTTCATCGTCTTCTCCAAACAAGCTCGCCTTAACCAGCGGTAAACCGAAGTTAACTTTCAGTAATTCATAGTAGAGTCTAAGTCTCTTATCATTATCGAGGAACTTTGTAGGATATAGGGGGTTTACAGCCATTTTAACAAGATATTGCTCATAGTTTACGTATATAAGGAGTTTCAAATAGGCTTTAGGGTGGAAGGCCTCGATCAATACCCCCTCGTCGCCTCTCTTTATGTCTACATCCCAGTCCCAATCGATAGGTCTCTTGGCGTCACTAGAACCAGTTTTCAGCCATTCAATGATATTGTTAACTGTTTGTTCAATAACATTCTTATCCTCCGAGAAAACCACCCCTATATAAAGAATGTATGTAAAGGATTAATAAGGGTTACCAATAAGGAACTTGGAGCTATGTTAAGTTTGTTTTTTGTATGGGTTCTGTTATAGGGTATATCATTCTCCCGAAGCCCTCATGTGTGTTACTGTTATCGTATATTTCCTCTATGTGGAAGATATATGCTGGATAATTGCTCCTACCCCTACGTGGCTTATGGAACATGTCGTGGAGGGCGTTCAAGTATATCTTGTATGGGTCTCCGCTATCATCGTGTATATCAACGCTACACCTTACCTCAAAGCTCGTATCCGGTGGGATAAAGTAGAGTAGAGTTGCCCTCCTAGTAGCCCTTATATTCGTCCATGAGTGACGGAACCCCATTTCAAGACCTCCTATCAACTTCAAGTCTAATAGGTCTTCGCGGTAGAATTCCTCTAATAGTATTCTTGAAACCTCGCCTAATCCTAGGGGCCTATCTATATCGTAGGCATAGTGTACAGCCTTTCTAGCCTGTTCTTCTATTAGTTCTTTTCTCGGGACAAAGCCAACCATCTTAATACTTCCACTAAGCCCTGCAGGACCATATGTTATTACTGCTGGCGTTGTTCTAGTGAACTCTAATACTAGTTTCTCAAATGAGAACTGCTCACCCTTCATGAAGCGTTTCAACAAGTTTATTCTAGCATAAAATATTTCCTCAAGGAATATTTTCGGGAGACCGTGGCCCAACTACTATATCCTCCTCCCTATTCGGTTACATTTTATCTTATTAATTGTTTCCCTAAAACATTCCTTAAAGTAATACCCGTTTAGGCTAAGTAGGTTATCTCAACTCCTATACGAGGCTCTGATTACTGCTTATACCTTTTATACGTGGGACGATATAAGATATTATGAGCTACTTTGGGTAAAAACGATACCACTTCTAGGGAAGAGCAGAGACTCTCAACGCCTCCACGCTATAATGAGAGGCTTGAACAGCTAGCATTATTGATAAATGATAATAGGTTTGAAGAAGCCCGTAGGCTCTGGTCTAATATTAAACAGGAATACATGGATAACTATCGTTTAGCGATAATCCATGTTGTAAACTATATTAGGAGCACGGTTAGGCTGAGAGAACCTAGAGTGTTCATCGAGTTATTTTATGATTACTTCGGCCCCATTATCCGGAGATATGTTAAC
>JALUDQ010000147.1 GCA_027043985.1 Desulfurococcales archaeon | reverse complement strand
CATTTAAGGTCTCTGAAGTATATCTCTCTAATAAGCCTCAATATTCCCCCCCTATATTCTTCTCCAAGTATTCTTAGAAGAGTGTTTACAGCGTTTCTACGGATAATTGAAAGATCTGTTCTCCCTAGACCCTTGGATATAAACCATATAAGACTATCAATATTTAATGGAGGTATTCCCGCTATTAATGCAACTCTTCTCCACGCCTCTCGCGGAACATCACTATAACGCAATAATAGTTCTTCTAATTCTCTCCTACTCCCTACAGTTACCCTTACATCAACTATTCCTGAAGTATATGATAGTAAGCCTATCCTACGGTCAACGGGAATCATGATATCTAGGGGGAGAACTAAATCTATACCTCCAGCTCTAGCCACATAGTAGGCCATTTTAACTGCAAAAACCACAGTTTTTGTATCTAACTTAGAGCCTATTCCATTAGCTATAACGACTAACAGCTTATGGATATCCTCTAAGAGTTCTCGACACCTAGTAAACAAGAGGATATGGGCTCCAGATTTTTTAAAGCGTGTCAGCCTATTGACTTTCTGTTTAAACAAGAATCTATTATACCTTGATTTAGACAGAAAATCTATAACTGTATCAACTATGAGATCCGGTCTCACGTCAATGGGGAGTCTTTTACTGGTAAAATAGTCGGAGAATTCTAGCCAGTAATCTTCTCCGGGTCCCGTCAACCTATAACTTACAAGAGCGTTAGATACAGCAGCAAGACATGTTATCTCAAGACTCCTTGTCTTCTCATATATTCTCCTCAACGCAGTAAACTGGGGATCGAAGTTCTCTACTCTCTTGATAGCCTCTAATCCTATCTCCCCTATAATGCCTCCAACAGCTTTCACTCTATTATTATTCAAGGCTAGGGGATACACGTTAAAATCCTCCCGCTAAGAATAATATTAGTTTTCTTATAGCGTAGTATAATTTCTCGTAGTCTATTGATGGAGGAATCCTAGATTCGTTTCTCCTGAGAATCTCGACTACGTCTCTATGAGTATATGGTATATGAATAAACCCTACAATTCTACTAGTATGCAATGAATAGTAAAGCATTAAGTAGAATACGTAGTTGCATAGAAAGGTACCAGCATGATAGGAAACGGTAGCGGGTACATTGTTGTCAAGTAAGACTTTTACAGCCTCCTCTACATTCAACGTGGACTCTAACGCAAGTGGCCCATTTTCTATTATCCTAGTATGTTTTAAGACTACACTATCATTATCGGGGATTCTAGAATGAGCGTAGTTTAATGCTATCTTCTCGATACTTACAATAGTCCTCTGAGACGATAATCCAAAAGACAATATTATATCGGGTTCAATGTTTTCTAAAAGAAACTGGATAAGCCTCTTCGACCTATTATAAGATACGGGTAAAACAGCACCATAAACTATCGCACTCCCAACAACTTCTCCATCAAGTCTAGTTACAAGTTCTTCAGTAGGGTTCAACGGCTCTTTACCGAATCTCTCAAAGCCAGTTACAAGAACACGAATCATCGTGGAATCCTCCTACTAGCAAGTATATTTGTGGAAAACGTTATAAAACACCAATGAGCAACGAGAATGCTATAATAAGGGCCACCTGGTTTGGAGTTCAAGAAATTCCTCACAGAATGGTTTATGGGCATATACGATAGAGTAACATTATTGGAAAAACTTTGGGGCAGAGACTACGGGCATCCTCAGAGAAGCTTCTACTCTACGGAACTACTGGACAAGCTTGAAGCAACAATAATACGAGATCAAAAATATGGTAGACCTTGCTTTCTATCAGTAAACTATTATACAGGAGAACCAGGTAAACCAGGAGAACCAGTAGCATTAGAGAAAATATTCTTTGACCTAGACTCACCGGAAAACATCGAAAAAGCTCGAAGAGACGCTAGGAAACTCGTAGACCACTTATCATCTTATTGTAAACCACTAATAGTGTTTAGTGGAGGAAAGGGCTATCACATATACTGTTACCTTGAAAAACCAATTGAGGGTTCAAGAGAATACCTTAAAAACGTGCTAGAAGCATTGTATGATGTACTAGGAATTCATGGGATAAGTCTGCCTACACTTGATGAACGAGTATTAGGAGATGTTTCAAGACTATCTAGAATACCATACACACTACACAATAAGACAAGGAGAAAAGCCATACCATTAGACCATGATTTTAAGTCGATTTCATTGGAGTCTTTTAGCTTAGCTGAATACGCTTCAAAGGCACTAGGACAAGAGCATATTTCCGAGGCATTGAGCCGGGTGTTAATATTAGAAGAGCTTAAACCCAAACACACAAGACATAGAACTAGACAACACAAGATCACTTGGCTAAAAATATTTGAGGACAAGAAGATTCTGCGAGAAATATTAGAGGAGGGTAGGACTTATGGAGAAGAACCAGAGGAAATTGCCAAGCAACTAGTACTATATTTTAGAAACATTGAGATGAGAAATAGAGATGAGTGCTTGAAAATAATGATTGATTGGTGCAGGAGAACCCGATTACTAGGAGAAGATAGAGTCAGAGAAATAGTGTCAAAGTATTGTTAGCGGAAACCCGTGTTATTATGAATATTTTGCATGTGTATTAGATTTATTCACATATACGTTTCAGCCACATATGATAATAATTGATACATGGTTCTCATTTAGTGTATAAAAGCTACATAGGTTATCACTAGTACTTAGATACAGAACTGAAAAATGTGCATATTCTCTTACATTACATTACCTTTATAAGTACTAGAAACTATACATTTCACAGTATGTAAAAAGAGCAGAGTTGCAACAATAATGGAATTTCAACCCGGTAGAGTTTCAAGTTATAGAAAGGATCGTAAATACCGTTCAGAAATGAACATCATATCGGATATATTAATGTCTTTTAATAAAAGTGCTAGTGGAGCTATAGGAAAGACACGGATAATGTATGCTGCTAACCTAAACACAAAGATGCTATCAGAATATCTAGAAAAACTGGTAAAATACGGCTTAATAATAGAAGAGCACACTGGTAATAGGATCGTTTATAGAATAACACCTAAAGGTATTCTCACATTAATGATTCTATTAAAATTAAGATCTCTACTTGATGTGAGAGGTGAGCATAATAATAGAATAGAGCTATTAAAGACTGTAAAAGAATATTTTGATAAGAATATTTCATGTAAAATAATGGAATCATATACAGCTTTGGGGGGATCCGGTTTAATACACTACTTTGACCTAATGATACGGCTAGAAGAAAATGAATACACAGCAATATACATATGCTCAGCTTCAAGTAGTATATCATCATTGGAATATTTATGGTTTGTACTGGGTCTACTCGATGTAGGAGTTAGGACGGGGGTATTCAT
>JALUDQ010000146.1 GCA_027043985.1 Desulfurococcales archaeon | reverse complement strand
TAGAAGTCTTTAGGGGTGTCGGATTTGTCTATTAGGGTGTATTTTCTTGGTACTGGTGGGGCTGGATCGCATCTGAATAGAGGTTATCCTGCATATCTCGTTGAGACAGGGGATTCATTGATACTAGTTGATGCTGGTATGAGAGTTGAGTCTAGGCTCCGCGAGCTGGGTTTCCGTACATGTGATCTAACAGCTGTAGTGATCTCCCATAGACACTATGATCATACTGCGGGATTATTGGGTTTACTTGACCTACAGTTAGAGGAGCAATGTTCTAAGCCGTTGAACGTTTATGCTCCAAGCGATACAGTGGACCGTCTACTAAGCGTTAAAGAATTACTGGGGCCTCGTAGTGCACCAAAGCCCGTAGTAAAGCCTCTCTCCTATGAGGAGGCATTAGTCCTATCGTTTAATGGTACTCGTGTAGAGGCTTTCCCTGTAGAGCATAGTGTGCCTACTCTAGGCTTCCAGATAGAGTATGGAGGCGTTAAAGTAGTTTATAGTAGTGATACAAGGCCTTGTAAAATAATTGAAGAAAAAGCAAACAATATCCAGCTATTATTACATGAGGCAAGCTTTCCCGAAAAACTACGACACATAGCGGAGCTCACAAAACATACAACAGTGAAAGAGGCCATAGAAATAGGGGGAAAAGCTGAGCTACTAGCACTCATCCACATAACACATGTAGCAGAAGAAGAGGCAAGAAAAGCCACGGGGAAGAGAGTGATAGTGCCAGTTGATGGTCTCGTCATAACTGTCTCTTAGTGCTGTAGGGAGAATACTCCTATCTCTTATATATTTTCGCGGAGAAATATATCTAGGGCCACGAGATAAGAGAGATGAGACACGATCTAGAGCTTATAACCCATATAACATGGAGGCTATGAGAGAGGGTGAACTATGTCTCTGGTTTGGGAGCCCAAGTGGGTTAGGAAGACTCTTGAAGAATATGGTATAAGGATTACAACATGTATCGACGAGAATACGGGTCTCATAATGTGCCCTGTATGTAGCGATATAGATGAATATTGCCCGCCCGGGAAAACTACTTCAAGGACGCCGGAAAATACGGGTGTATTCTTCACTCTATATGATCTAATATGGCATATAATAGCACATGCCCGCGGAGAATGGATAAAGGCGAAGAAAGCCGCTAAGATACCAGTCGAAGTTGAAGAAGAGGAAGAGGAAGAATAGCAATGATTTTCCCCACTAATGAGGTCTATTCCGATTTAACGCTGTGTATAGGAGGAGGTTAATGATTGTTCATCGTTGCAGGCAACCCCACTATAGACTATGTTAACGGGGTAAGGAGACCTGGTGGTTTTGCATTCTATGCTAGTATTGCTCTTAGATTAATAGACGAGAATGTGAGTATAATTGGATGTATAGGTAGTGATTACCCGTTAGAGTATTTGAGTATTCTTAAAAGGCTGGGAATAGACTTATCTTATCTAAGAACTTGTTCTACGTCAACTGTTTTTAGACTAGAATACTATGATGATTATAGGATTCTTAGACTAGATTCTCAAGGCGAAAGAATACAGTTGAACGGTTATGCTTTGGATGGAAAGCATAATCCTACAGCTATACTCTTGGGCCCTGTTGCTGGCGAGCTAGGAGTAGAGGATATAGTCTATGCTAGAAAAATCTCCGACAAGGTTGTGGTTGAAGCACAGGGTTTTATTAGGAGATTTACTAGGATGGGCGAGATAGTCTATGAGTGGACTAGCGATTTCATTGAAGCACTTAGAGGTGTTATGCTGGTTCATGTCTCAGAAGATGAGGCAAGAGCTTTGGGGGACATTGAGGAAGCAGTCCTATATCTTTCAAAACACGCACGTATTGTAGCATTAACAATGAGCTTTAAGGGAAGCCTAGTAGGGTACAATAACAGCTTATACCATGTAGGAGTACCCAAAGTATACGCGGGTGATCCTACTGGTGCTGGAGATACCTACACTGCTGTCTTCACATCATACTTGCTGAGAAGGAGAGACCCAGTTGAGGCAGCTAAATACGCTACAGTTGCCGCTGGATTAAAGATCCATCGATCCACTTATACACTTAAATGGTTTAGTAGAATAGAGCTTGAAGAACACGTAGGAGCAGTAGAGGTTGAGAGAATATACTAGCCATCGACAATTATATTAGAGAATAATTCCCGCATCATTTCATCAAAGAACTCCCACTCGAAGAACTCGTCTATTTTCCCGGGTTCGGGTTCTACTTCATAGCCTATTAGTTTCCAGAAATACTGTTTAACCTCGTCTTCGGGTCCAGTGATAAGCCATTCTATTAGCTCTATATGCCTCTTAACATCAGCCAAGTCTACTTTACCATAGAATCCCAGGTAATGTGATATAAAGTCTAAGTCGAAGCCTATATTGGTTTCAGAAAAGTGTTTTCTAGTCCAGAAAGCCTCGTGCAATCTATGAACCCATATATTTCCCTTAACCTTTAAGTGTCTTCTCACATGGGTGTCCCAGTAAGCGTCTTGGACTAGATGTGCTATCGTCCCTGGAAGATATTCTATTGGAACATGCTTGAATGCTACGTTTACTGCTCCTCCAGTAAAATATAGTGGTTTATGGAGTACGGTCTTAGCTGGCTCTAGGTCAACTATATATGATATTAGTGCTTGAGTATTATCCATATATTTCACTGTAAAGGCGTAGTGGGCTCTAGGATGCATCATAGACTATCCTCTAGGGGGATTCAAGGATGATGTTGTTATAGTGTTGAAGCAATTGTGTCCTGGATGTGCGAGACTAGTTCTCCTAGACTCATCTCCCTCCATAGTGCTTTCCTACCTATTAACACGATGTTCTTTTCCTCTAAGACCCCTACTATACCGTCCACGTACTCTTTGAGTTCGTTAGAGTTTATGCATGCATATTTAGCTAAACGTATTCTCTCCATCCTCACCGGACCCTTGACTATGTTCATCTTCTTTAACCTACTGAGAGTTTGCTCGTGGAAGCCGGGTCTCAGTCCTTCTTCACCATAACTTATTATTGATGTTACAGCATAGTGTCCTTCTACAAATGATTCGAGGAGCTTTGATGTAAATACTATAGTGTGTGGCAGTATAGCTGTTCCTCCATGATAGCCTATAGTCCATTCCGGGGACTCGCCTTCTACTACCAGAGATATTGCAGCCATATGACAGTAGATTGGTCTAGACGATGGCGGCTTAACACCTAGTTTTCTGTTGGCATCCACTATGCTTAATGTATAGTAGAGTCTTCTATACTCTATTCTCTGACCATGATAAGTTACAGCTACACCACCAATGCTCTTCTTAAAGGATTCATGGATATGCTTATACCTTAACCTCTTCTCCCATAAGTTTAGAGTCCTTGACCAGCCGTTAAGGGGGTAGTAGCTGGGGGAACGCCACCTTAGAGGCCAAGGATCATCCA
>JALUDQ010000145.1 GCA_027043985.1 Desulfurococcales archaeon | reverse complement strand
GGTCTAGAAGAGCTACGGCAATAACATGTTCTCTCGTAACCCATTTGTAAAGGTTTTTCCTCCTCCACTTCTCCCGAATACCCTTAACAAGCTCGTCAATACTTATCCAGCCCTCATCATCTAGTACTAGCCCGGCTTCCCATGGAAAATGGCGGAGAAGACCGCTCATAAGCTTGCTTAACAAGACTCTGCGACGGGAATCTAATAGAAGTATAGCTGGTTTTCCACAATGCATGGGCTCTTCTACGTATCTTCCGCATACTCTACACTTGTAAATGTCTCTAAGCTCGCATTTAACCATCTGAGTACTCCACGCACCTTAACCTACTATTTCTCCTAATAGTTTTATAATGGTCCTAATACATTAGAGTATAGTGAACTGTCAATGTTTAATGGAGCTATCATCGTTTTATCCGATGAGGAGCCGTCGGGAGCCCGCATCGGCGGAAAGGTGAAGAATCCCCTGGCTGCACCGAGGACGAATAATCGGGATATTTAAGCAATGGGAGGGTTCAGAGGCGGCCGTCAAAAACCCTCATAGCATTCGGTTAGGGGAAGGCTCATCATAACCCATTCTCTACTAGTTAAGCTCTTGTTTACTGTTAACTCTTTAAACATATGGTTTGCTTATTCTATAGTGTACGAACAGTACTCTTATTTACCACCACTCTTAGGAATTGAATTAGGTAGGTAATATGTCCTACCCATCTATGCAGATGCAACCACCAGATTATGCTCAAAGAGAGTTTAGAGAAGGTTTGCAGAAGCTGAAAACTGCTTCTCTGCTATACATTATATCAGCGCTCCTAGTAGGCTTAGGATTCACTGCAGCAATGCTAGGTGGGCTTAGCTTTGGAAGAGCTGGAGCTATGATGGGAGGAATAGGAGTGCTAGCGGCAGCTATTGTGGGTGCTATATTAGGGCTTGTAGCATTATTTGCTTTCCTCGTACCAGCATTCTCGCATCTCCGGAACTCGGATCCATCAATGTTCGGTACTGCTGCAACACTAGTAAAGATAGGATACGCTATAGGCTTCATATTATTCATAATAGGAGTAGCATTAATAATTTCAGTAATAGCTACACGAAATCCAGCAATGGTCTTTGGCGGTCTAGGATTATTCGTTATTGGCGCAATATTCTTGTTAATAGGTCTCGTCGGGTTAATTATAGGAATGTTCAGATTAAAAGACAAGACAGGCGAGACATTGTTTCTAGTAGCAGGCATATTATTCATAATAGGAATATTCATAGGAATACTACAATTCATAGCATGGATACTAGTATTCGTAGCAGCAAACTCGGCATTAAATAAGCTATCCAGTATTCCACCAGCACAACAAGGATACGTAGCACCACCTCCACCCCCATCACCAAGATAAGTATTTTTAAAACTATGTTTAGATCTCATACATTCTTTTTCTTATATCTACAGTAATTTATAATCCCAAAAATGTTAAGGTGACTTCATGTACGCTATAAATGAGAGGATTGATGAGATCTTAAAGTTACTCGAATTATTATATAAGAATCCTTGTTGTTGTCAATGCTGTAAGCCAAGAATAAAAGTATTTAAAAAATTAAATGGAAGCGTTGAGGAGAAACACGGCTTCCTAGAATACGTGCCAGTCAATTATAATGGGTTAACTATAATTGTATCGGATGATCCAGGATGCTTTATAACACGCGTATTAGAAGGGTTCGGCACAGTATTATCATGTAGTGGGATAGAAGGAGAAGTATTCCACGGAGTACTATACAATAGGGACTATAAACCGGTTGGCGAAGTACTAGTAAAGTATAGGAGAACACGGCACACATCATATTACTATACCGAGGAACTACTAGGGGAGTATGGATACATAATATTACCAAGCAATAGAATACCTCATCTAGAAAAAACAGTATTAAGAAGCAATCCAAGCTCCAACTATATGCTAGCACAAGCAATAGGATTATACGCGTCCATAAACTATGGCTATAAGTTAATAACATTATATTACTCGACGGTAACGCCAGGAAACGAGTTAAGGAAAGCTGTAGGCAAGGAATCAATAGTCTTGGGATCAAGGAGGCTCTATGAAAGAGTGAAAAACATTATTGGTGAGAAGACATTAGAATTCATAGGATTAGAGGATGCTATCATAAACACGAATAGAATATTAGAAATAATAAGCCTACTTGAAGCGAAAAGAGACAAGTTTAAAAAACCTTAAAGAACCAAGAAATCTAGCGTAGAGTGGCTCCTAAACCCATGGCAATGGGCCCGTAGCTCAGCCTGGTAGAGCGGCGGGCTCTTAACCCGTAGACCGTCTACCAGGAGAGCCTGGCTCCGATCTGATGGACGGGCGGAAGTCCCGGGTTCAAATCCCGGCGGGCCCGCCACAAACATTCTCTTGCTCTGTTCATTCACTTGTAATGGTTTTCGGATTGCTAACCGTAATACTTGTAAGCTAGGTATCTAGTTCTCTTTTCTTTAGGAGAGGCTAGAGTTGGGTTCAGAAACACTAGAATTGATGCCAGGTATCGTGATTCCAGGACCCTTCCCAGTAGTCTATCTTAAGAATAGTAGAGCTCTAGTCTTCGCTGATGCCCACTTAGGCTTTGAGGAGGAAATAGCGGCTCACGGATTATTTCTTCCACGTATTCAGAAGAAGAAGCTCTTAGAGGTCTTGGAGACTGTTCTTGGAATAGTTGATGTTGAATGGATTGTTGTTGCAGGTGATATTAAGCACCAGTTTGGTCAGTTGGGGAGAGTAGAGCGTCGGGAATTATTTGATGTACTGGGTTTCTTGTCTAGTCGTGTTAGTCGTGTTACAATTGTAAGAGGAAACCATGACAACTATCTCCCCCTGGTTTTACGCAGGTATAGTAATGTTGAATTAGTTGAAGACTACCTAGTCGTAGGAGGAGAGATATTAGTATTGCATGGTCATAAGGACGTTTTACCCAGCAATACAAGTAATTACAAGCTCATTATAATGGGGCATGAGCACCCAAGCCTCGGTCTACGCGATAAACTTGGGTATCTTATAAAGTATCCATGCTTTCTCTACACACAGTTAAAGAATAGTGAGACAAAACTCCTAGTTCTCCCAGCTATAGGCGCTTATCAAACCGGGACATCAGTTAGCTTAGAGCCTTCAGCATATCTCTCACCCATAATGAGAAACAAGGTTCTCCTAAACGAGTCTAAGCCTATAGTATATGATAGTGAGCTCGGCTTACTCGAATTCCCTAAGCTGGAAACACTATTTAACGTTCTAAGTGAAACCGTTGCATAAGGACTATTATAGGGGAGGGCTTTTAAGGAGCCCCGTTTAAAAACTTATGTAGTGCTTAAAAAGAGGTGCCGTCTTGGTGTCCCAGCTTGTATTAGAGCGTGAACCATCAATAAAGATAGAGAATATTGTCGCAACAGTAACTCTCGACCAAACACTCGATTTATACGCTATAGAGAGAAGCATACCGACAGTAGAGTATAATCCCGACCAGTTCCCTGGGCTCATATTTAGACTAGACACCCCCAAGGTAACCGCACTGATATTCAAGTCAGGTAAAATGGTTGTAACGGGCGCGAAGAGCACGCTTGAACTAATACGTGCAGTCAAGAAGATAATAAGGACATTGCGTAAGAAGGGTATAGTTATAACGGGTAAACCTAAGATCCAGATCCAAAACATTGTTGCTTCAGCAAACCTATATGTAGAGGTGAATCTAGAGAAGGCAGCTTTCCTATTAGAAGACAACATGTATGAGCCCGAACAGTTCCCTGGCCTAATATACCGTATGTCGGATCCACAAGTAGTCCTACTAATATTCAGTAGCGGTAAAATGGTCATAACGGGTGCAAAAAGCGAAGACGAGGTTAGAGAGGCGGTGTACAAGATCTATCAGAAACTCAAAGAACTAGGATGTATAAGAAGACATATCACAGAAGAAGAATATATACCAGTATAAACATATTGAAGTTTTTATTTTCTATTTTTCCATAAAACCCCAAGAAGCTAGAGAACAAATTATCTAGACTTAACTTCAGAGTTTTCTAGAGTGAATTAAGGGGATCTATAAATCTATAGATAGTTATCCCAAGCAGAGTAAGATAAAAGGAGGATAATATCTTTAGAAGATATTTTGAGCGGTCAGTGTGAGATAGGAATCTCATCCCTCCCTAGTCGATGGCTGCCCACGTCCTCATCCCATGTATGTAGGGGGTGTGGATAGCTTATGAGTCTTGTGGAGGGTACTATAGTTGTAATGGACTTAGACGAATTCGGTGAACTAGTAGAGGAGAAAGGGTGGAGCGAATATAGGCCGAATATCGTTACCGGGACCCTCACCAGTCTTGTTGAATGGTTTGTCTCTAAGTGGCGAGCAGTAGTAGTCTATGGTCTCGATAAGGAGAGGGGTACTGAGGAAGTAGTATTAGAGATCCCTGGCGTTGAGCCAGATGAAGTTAGAGAAGACCTAGAATATATCCGTAGAAGAATAGAGGAGCTGGGAGCATCTATAACAATTATAGCAGTTAAGGGATACGTGGGCTTAAAACCAGCTAAGAGTAGGCGAGAAGCATATTATGGAACTCCTTCAAGAACTCTTGCACATAAATTATTGAAAAAGGCTAAGAGACGTGGAGGAAACATAGTGATAGTACAATAAATAGCACGACAACTATATTTACTCCAGAACCCTGCTATAGGGGGACGACGTAAAGCTCTCCTATGTAGAGAAAAGTTTGAGACAAATGATTAGGAGAAAGCATATGAGCGGTGAAAAAGGTAAACTAGCGCCGTGGATACCGTCAACTAAGGAGGTAATAGTTGAAGCGCTCCGAATAGCTGGTGTTGGAAGCAATGATAAACTATACGATCTCGGAGCAGGTGATGGTAGGGTAACTATCATAGCTGCAAGAGACTTTGGAGCAAAATGTGTTGCTGTAGAAATAGATGAACGTTTATGTGGTGTGATATATTCTACTGCTAAATACTATGGTCTTCTAGACAAAATAGAAATCTTATGTAATGACTTTCTCACAGTCAATATAAGTGATGCAACAGTAATCTACATGTATCTATACAAGTCAATAAACGAGATGCTTGCCGATAAATTTGAGAAAGAACTCGGGTTGGGGACCAGAATTATAACAGTAGATTTCCCTATACCGGGGTGGCAACCCATTAAGATTAAAAGGCTAGTTGATAGAACGGGTTTAGCTCGTACAATATTCCTCTATATAATGGGGGCTAGTAATCCTGGAGGACTTGTAAAGCACATAGCCCCGGTGTCAAGAGATATACTAGTACGTATGGGTATAAGTGAGAACATAGAGGATAAAAATATTGCAAGTGCCAAAGATAAGGCCGAGGAGACTAGTATGGATTAACGAGGAAATACCCCTTCTCGGACATATAGCCTTTGGAATAGTTGATAGAGGTACAAATATAATACAAGTAAGACCCACAACGTTATGTCATTTAAATTGCATATATTGTAGTGTTGATGCAGGACCCTTCTCACGGCATCGTTTAACAGAGTATATGGTTAAACTAGACTGGCTTATCGAGTGGGTTAAACTCATAGTAAAATACAAGTCTGTAAACGATATAGAAGCCCTAATAGACGGAGTAGGTGAACCTCTAACATATCCCTATATAGTAGAACTAGTCCAAGAACTAAAAGACATACCCGGGATAAGAGTTGTAGCACTTCAAACAAGAGGCTACTTGTTAAACGAGAAACTGGTTAAAAATCTTGAGGAAGCTGGCTTGGATAGAATAAACTTAAGCATAGATACGCTCGACGAGGAGAAAGCACGGTTCATCCAGGGTGCGGAGTGGTTTAACGTTTCAGAAGTGGTAAGGATAACAGAGTATATCCTATCAAACACGAGCATAGATGTACACATAGCACCAGTATGGGTTCCCGGAATAAACGATAAAGATATAGAGGATATAATAGAATGGGCTAAAAAGATAGGAGCAGGTAGGAAGTGGCCAGCTCTAGGAATACAGAAGTACCTAGTTCACCGCTATGGCAGAAAGCCACGCGGAGTAAAGCCGATGAGCTGGAAAGAGTTTTGGAGCAAGCTAAGAGAGCTAGAGAGAAAACACGGTATCAATTTAATACACAATCCAAAAACATTTAACTTCCACAGAGCACCAAGTCCTCCCCCGCCATATAGTAAAGGAGAGGTTATCAAGGTAAGAGTAGTAGAAGAAGGATGGCTTAAAGGAGAAAAACTAAGTGTATCACATAATAAGGATAGAGTAATAACAATAGTTGGAGCAACGGAAATACCGTTAGGAGCTAGGATAAGAGTCAAGATAATAGAAAACAAAAGCAACATATTCATAGCAAAACCTCTACCGTGATAGGAGACTAGACATGAATCCATGGACTATATTAGGGCTTGGAATACTCGTAGGTGGTATAGTAGGATATGCTTCCGCACCGTTAATGAGTGAAGCCGTAATGGGTTATGCCTTAGTAGGTGCTATTATAGTAATGCTTGTTTTGAGTAGACTAGCTTCACCTAGAAGAACAAGGAAAATGCCAGAAAATAAGGTATTATTGTTGCATTTTCTTAGCGGAATAGTGTTCGGATACGGCATAGTGTTGCTACTATTATTTATTTCCTCCGGGTAATATCGGACACCAATATAGTGTAAGTATTTTTCAATTATAATATTCTTGTAGGCTCAGACACACATCGGTAGCTCGATAAACGAAATAATAGAAGGATTTATAAAGGATTCATCATCCTAGAGATAAAACTTAAATAGAGTCTCCTAAGTCTAAGTATTTGAGGACTAAGTGTATTTAAAGTGGGTGTAGAATATGAATTTAAAACTAATAGGAATTCTATCTCTACTACTAATAATACTACCAACGTTCGCGGTATTCGCTCAGGCCCAACAAGAAATCAAGGGCCCACCACTAGACCAAATAATATACACTGTTAGAACCACGATAGACAGAGGAGTCCTTGACGTAGCAGATGGTAAGATAGACGTTTTCATGTGGACCGTCTCGCCTAGAGATCTCAAGCAGATACCAGTCGATCTAGCAAAGCTCAAGCTAATACCTTCATCAAGCTCACTCAACGCCCTATTATTCAACCCCTATAGCGATGAGGATGAGGCGGGCAAGTGGGGTGTTGCAACAGACATAGATGAC
This sequence comes from Desulfurococcales archaeon, assembly GCA_027043985.1. Classification (GTDB taxonomy): domain Archaea; phylum Thermoproteota; class Thermoprotei_A; order Sulfolobales; family WANQ01; genus JALWGO01. The sequence continues at coordinate 4,623 of JALUDQ010000145.1, read as the reverse complement.
GGAACAAAACACTTCAACCCATTTGCAGTAAGAGAAATAAGATTTGCTATGAACTGGTTGATTAACAGAAGATACATTATAGACAACATAATGGCTGGTGGAGCCAACCCAATGTACTGCCCAGTAGGTCCAAGCCACCCAGCATACCCACAAATAGAGTCAGTGATCAAGGAGCTAGGACTAACAGATACCGGTGACGAAGCAAAAGCTATACAAATGATAACCAATGCTCTCCAGAACGCCTCACAACACCTAGAAGCACTAGGCTACAAGCTCTACAAGGCAGATGATGGCTTCTGGCACTTCCAGGCACCAGGACAAGACGATGAACCCGTAACGGTAACATTCCTCATTAGAATCGAGGACGAGAGAAGAGACATTGGCCACTATGTGGCAGACCTAATAGAGAAGGCTGGTATAAAAGTCAACCGTATGGAGATAGAGAGAGGACAAGTATTCGCATTAGTATATGGTAAGGATGCTAGAACCCTAGACTGGCACATCTACACAGAAGGATGGATAAGCACAGCTGAAAGCCCATGGATTGAAGGAGACCTAGCATGGTACTACAGTCAGTGGGGTGGCCCACTACCAGGCTGGGGTACCTGGGAGTACACACCAGACCACGCTAAGAAAATAGGAGACAACATTCAGCCAAAGATAGAGCAGCTAACACTAGACCTATACCAGGGCAAGTATAAGGGCGACCAATACTGGGAGGTTGCTAGAGAAATAATAAAGCTAGGAATCGAGGAATCAATTAGAGTATTCCTAACAGAGAACCTAGCATACTTCCCAGTCAACCCAAGAGTACACGACATAGCAGCTGGTAGGAGCACTGGTCTAGCAACAATATGGCCCTTCAGAACAGCATGGACAGATGACGGAGTGCTCTTAGTAGCCCAGTACTCATCACGTGGAGCACTATTCATGAGCGCTTGGAACCCCGTAGGCGGTATAAATGACATCTATGCAAGCAACATATGGAGATATGTGAGAGATTATGGAGGCTACTGGCACCCATCAACTGGTATATACACGCCAATAAGAGTAACATGGAAAGTACAAGAAGGTAACATAACAGTACCAGGCGATGCACTAATATACAACCACTCAGCCCACAAATGGCAAACACTAGATGAAGCTGGTGTAACAGATCGCAACGCTACAGTAAAGGTGATATTAAACTACAAGTTCAGCAACTGGCACGATGGTAGACCAATGACACTATTCGACGTATTAGAATCAATAGCGTGGAACTGGGAGTGGAGCTACCAGGACGGTGCAGACGATATATGGTACCATGACGAAGTAGCAAGCACTGGACAACCATACTTCAGCACCATAAAGGGTATAGAGATAATAAACTCAACAGCCATAGCATTCTACGGTAACTATACTCATCCAATAAGTGAGTCAGAGACAGCAAGCTACTACATATGGTGGCCGACCTTCCCATTCGAAGTAATGGCTGCAATGGAGTACTGTGTACTATACAAGGGACCCGTAAGCGGTGAAACCTATGGCTGGTTCGAGGGAGATGCTGGCAGATGGATTGACGCACTAGACCCAGACCACTTAACAGACATAACAGCCGCACTAGAACAGAAAGTAGAGACCGGAGAATACATGCCACCATACCTAGCAGCAACCTACGACCTAGCTAAGAAGTACCCAGTAATAGGGTCAGTAGACCTAGCAGACGCTGCTAAGAAGGCATTAAACTTCTACAAGGAGTACGGACACCTAGTAATAAGCAACGGCCCATTCTACATAGCTAAGTACAACCCAACAGAACTATACCTAGAACTCAAGGCGTTCAGAGACCCAACATATCCATTCACACCAGACTACTGGAGAAATAAGCTAATATTAAGCACTCTATTCATACAAGAAGTATCACTACCGACACAGATACTAGCTGGACAAAGTATACCAGTAACAGTAAAGGTCGGCGAAAACGTACAGTTCCCAGAAACGGAGAAGGGTACTAGACCAGCAGAATTCGCCTATGTCGACGTGGCATTAATAGCACCAGACGGTACTGTAGTAGGAGTATGGTCAGCCAATAAGACAGACATCGGTGTATGGCAAGCAACAATACCTGGTAGTGCCACCAAGAACTTAGCAAGCGGTACATACACAATAGAGATTAGAATAGGAAGAGAACCCGGCGTATACCAGGTAACCGAGAAGAAGCAGATAACAATAATAGGAATACAAGTAACAACAACGCCTACAACCGCGCCAACAGTAACTGCACCGACAATCACGCAGCCAACTACAACCGCGCCATCACCTACAACAAGTGTTAGTCCAACAGTAACAGTACCCTCAACAACATCACCAGCTACATCAGTGCCGACAGTAACAACGATAACACCTACTGGTCCAGGAATAAGTCCAACAGTAATCATAGGAATAGCAATAGTCATAATAATCATAGGTATCGCTGCAGCCTTCCTAGTAAAGAAGAAGTAATAAATACCTCTTAGCAATACTCCATCAATATTTTTAAATTAATAATAATTTTTTACTAAGAAACTATCTTGTATTCCACTCTTAGTACACTCTCAAAAACATTGTATTTTCTATCTTTTAATATTATGCGAATATAATGATAATTATTTATAAACCTCTAACAATATACTACCCTTGGTGCCTAGTTGCTATGGGCTATGGACGTTACCTCGCGTTCAGAGCCGTGAACTCATTAATAGTATTACTAGTTGCTCTGCTTATCGCATCGTTGGCATTCAATGCCCTTGCTGAGAAGACTATAGAGGCCATAATAAACGATAAGGTGAATCAAGTTAGACAACAATTAGCGCAGAGGCACGTAGAATTCATTGATGTTTTAAAGGGTGTTAAGCCAAGACTAATCGAGTGGAACATAACTGCTAAGTACAAGGATAAGACGTGGAACTGTTACCTATTCCTAGAGGATTATGAGAAGGGTAAACTAGCCAACATGAGTGAAGATGATATAAACGGTATAGCTGAGCAATGTTATCTCAGCTACATTAAGATGAGAGAAGAGGTAAGCTGGGGTCTAAACCTGCCAAGTTATGTTAGAATAATGTTGTATGTATGGAAGAGCTTGACTCTAGATTTTGGAGAAGCCCGTATGAAGTACCCACAGTTCGGTACAAATGAGATACGAGAAATGGTCTTAATAGCTATGGGTAGGACAGCACTCCTCTTCACCACTGCTTACATGATAAACGTTGCAATAGCTATACTACTGGGTTTGCAGATGGCTAGGAAGGTTGGAAGCCCCCTAGATCGTGGTGTATCAGTAATTGCAATGATCTCAGCTAGCCTTCCAATGTTCTGGGTTGCGATGTTGCTTATCTATGTGTTCACGTATCAGCTTCATATATATCCTGGTGTAGCTATGGAACCAATGCCGGCATCGATTAAAGGAAATATTCTAGAAGAGCTTAAGTGGTGGCTCTGGCACCTCTACGTACCAATACTCACAATAGTCCTCGTAGGCTTTGGTGGAGGAGCCTATGCTACAAGAAACCTAGTCATAAGTATAATGCAGGAAGACTTCGTTACAACGGCTAGAGCAAAAGGTGTACCAGAACGCAAGGTTATATATGGCCATGTACTGAAGGCTGCAAGCCCACCAATAGTCACATCGATAAGCCTAGGCTTCATAGGAACCTTCTTCGGAGCAATCATAAGTGAGGTAGTATTCCAGTGGCCAGGTATGGGTAGCCTATACTACTTAGCACTATCTAACGCAGACGTACCAGTGTTGATGGCGAATACCTTCATGTTTGTATTCTTGTTTGTACTCGTAAAGTTCCTCCTCGAAATAGTCTATGGTGTACTAGATCCACGTATAAAGGCTTCGAGGTGATGAATGATTAGGATAGACTGGAATGAAGTTAAGAAAAAAGCTAGAGAATTCTGGAGCGAGTATAGGAGGTTCAAGATAGGCTTAATCGGCTTAGGTCTACTAGTGATACTAGTGTTTATGGCAGTAATACCTTCGTTTATATTCCCGCCAGAGACATACTATAACTGGAACAACTATCCTGGATGGGAGTATAATCCTAGGCTAGCGCCACCGGAATGGGTGAATTTGTTCTCGGCGAAGAAGTATACGCCTCCTAAGACAATCGAACCTACAAAGATGGAGGGGTTATGGCAATACTATGCGGAAGTATACATTAAGCTCAATAATATAACTGATGAAAACTTGAAGAAGCAAGTCTATGAGGTCTTTAAGCAGCAAATGGCTGGAAAGGGTTATGTATACTACTATGAGTATGACTTTAAATGGGACATACCATCCAGTGATTTAATAATAATAGTAAGTAACGTCTCGACAACAATAAAGCTAACACTAGGTATACAGAGACCGCCCTCATTATATAATGGTCAACTAGTAAATGTATCTCTATATCCAGCATTTACAACAACGGTTACTCCCACGAACGGTACTGTACTAATACACTTAGCTAATAGTGATCAGTTAATGCAGGCATTGATAAAGAACTATATATCAAAGTATGAGAGCCCAGAGATATTCAAGAATGCAACCGAAAACAATATCCTATCAGCAAATGTGTTAAGCCCTGTAACACTACTTTTCTATGCTCCAGGACC
>JALUDQ010000144.1 GCA_027043985.1 Desulfurococcales archaeon | reverse complement strand
CAAGTCTTCTACCAAATATTGACAATATAGCTAACTGGAAATACGTAGTAGCACTCGCGGGATACGACGGATTTGGACCCATGAGGGTTAGAACGGCTACGAGTGATGCAGAAGCTGAGTGGAACTTCGGTAATGCTAGCGCTGAAGCTGTAGCAGTAGGAGTAGCACCTTATGTAATAGACCTACTAGCACCTACAGCTGAAGACCAGTACAATATGTTGACAAGCTACACGGTAAATCTTGACAATATGACTGGAACGCTAGCAGTAGTACACGGCTATACATTACAACCAGTAGCTCCACCAGCTGTAGAGAAAACAGTATTCTACATGGAGGATCCAGTAGGAGACGATAAGGGGCCTGGAACCTACGTGTACCCAACCAACGATGTCTTCAAGCCAGGCGTCTTCGATTTAACAGGATTTAAGGTAGTAGACGAGGGAGATAAGGTAAAGTTCATAGTATACGTGAAGAACCTAGGAGATAATCCATGGAATGGTCCTAACGGGTTCTGCCTACAGTTCCCACATATCTTTGTAAGGACGACTGCTAGTTTGCCAACAAATAATAGTAGTCTTGGCTTAAACGTTGTAATAGCACCAGAGTATGCGTGGCACTTCGCGCTCTTACTGGCTCCTGGCTGGGAGGAGAAGCCAGTACCAGAAGGTCAGAGAGCAGCTCTCTACTACTCTAATGGCACCATTGTTGTACAAGACGATGACTTCAAAGTATACGCTAACGAAAGCGAGAACGCGATTATAGCCGAGGTCTCAAAGAAGCTATTGCCTGATGTAGAACACATAAATGAGTGGAGATATGTGGTAGCATTAGCCGGTTACGATGGTTTCGGTCCTATGAGGGTTAGAACCGTCACCAGCGATGCAGAAGCTGAGTGGAACTTCGGTAATGCTAGCGCTGAAGCTGTAGCAGTGGGTGTTGCACCATATGTAATAGACTTACTAGCACCCACTGCTGAGGATCAATACAAGATGCTTAGTAGCTATACCGTTAATCTAGACAACATGACGGGTACTTTAGCTGTAGTCTATGGAGTCCCACCAATAACAACCACTACTACACCGACAACAACTGCTCCTACCACAATAACTGTTACATCAACCGTAACTGAAACAACTACTGCTACCGAGACCGTAACTACTACACAAACCGTTGAGAGAACGACAACCTTTACTCAAACGGTAACGCAAACAGTAGAGAAGACGCAAACTGTTGAGAAAACAGTAACACAGACAACCACACAGACTCAAACAACAACTACCACTATAACGCAGCCACAAACAGTAACAGCAACTACGACAACAACGGTCACGGTAACCGATTATACCGCTACAGTCGTCGTAGGAATAGTATTACTGCTCATAGGTATAGGAATAGGATTTGTTATAGGAAAAGGTAGAAAATAAACATGAAGAATCATATCTAAAACAATACATCTTTTTTGAATACTTATTCAAGGTTAAGAAACCCCATGTCGTGATATATATTCCTCACAAATACAAAGTATTATGGGAGCTGGGGGAGGATGGCTACTGTTAAACTAGTAGAAGTCGTTAAACAATTCGGTGAAGTAGTAGCAGTAGACCATATAACGCTGACCATAAGGGATGGCGAGTTCTTCTGCTTACTAGGCCCAAGTGGTAGCGGAAAGACTACTCTCCTCAGACTAATAGCTGGACTAGAATATCCTACTGAGGGGGAAATCTACATTGATGATAGACTAGTAAATGATGTCCACCCAAAGGATCGTGATGTGGCAATGGTTTTCCAAAACTATGCTCTCTATCCCCACATGAAAGTCTTCGACAACATAGCCTTCCCACTATACATGAGGAAAAAGAAGCTTGGCTTAACAAAAGAAGACATACGTAAGAAAGTAGTAGAGGTTGCACGACTACTCCGCATAGAGCACCTACTAGACAGAAAGCCTAGCCAGTTAAGTGGTGGAGAACAACAAAGAGTAGCGTTAGCAAGAGCACTCGTGCGTGAACCAAAAGTATTCCTCATGGACGAGCCTTTAAGCAATCTAGACGCAAAGCTTAGACTCTATATGCGAACAGAGTTGCGAAGACTCCAGGAGAAACTAGGCGTTACAACAATCTACGTCACCCACGATCAAGTAGAAGCAATGAGCATGGCCGACCGTATAGCGGTTATGAATAAGGGTAGGGTGCAACAAGTAGGAACTCCTGAAGAACTCTATGAGAAACCTGGCAACTTATTTGTAGCTGGATTCATAGGAGTCCCACCAATGAACTTTATCGAATGCGAAATTGTAGAAAAAGACAACGAATACTTCTTAGATTGTAGAAAACTTAAGAGGAAGCTAGATAAAGAAATAGCGTTAAAGATCTTGGAATCCGGTTACGGGCCGGAAATAGTATTAGGTGTAAGACCTGAACACCTTAGTATAAGTAAGGAGCCGCTTGAAGACTCTGTGGAAACAGAAGTATTCCTTTCAGAGCCTCTGGGCTCAGAAGTCATTGTAAACGTTAAGGTAGGTGAGCGCGTCGTTAAAGTTAGAGCTCCTCCAGGTACAAAGTATCGTATTGGAGAGAAAGTATACTTGAAGATAAACTGGGATAAGATACACTTATTTGATAAGAAGACTGAGAAAGCAATACTCTAGAATAGAGAGCTCTCTGACTCCTACATATTTTTAGTTATAAAGACTAGGCCTCTCGGCTCAATCTCAACATTACCGTTGGTAACAGCATATCTTTTACCATATACTACCTCATCGTATACACCGAGTTTGAAGCTTATACTAATAGTACTGGTATTGAAGACTACCCTAATATCTCTGTCATCTAGGAATCGTCTTACTACTATGTTTTCTCCAATACTTTTTATTCTAAAGAAACCGTATCTTAGTGCTCTATATTTCTTCTTTAATTCTATCAGTATTCTAATATGGTTTAACAGTCTCTTGTTCCATTGCTTATTATTCCATGGCATAGGCCTCCTATTGTCTGGATCACCTCCTCCTCCAATTCCAATTTCATCTCCATAATACATTGCTGGAGACCCGTATACTGTGAAGAGGAAGGCGTATATTTGTTCTAAGATCTCATCGTTTTTCACTAGTGTCCTTATTCTAATAGTGTCGTGGCTTCCAACTAAGTTGTATAGTGCGTTTGCCTCGTAGGGTGCTAGTTGTATGTACTGCTCCATTACTTTTTGGGCAAATTCTACTGCTCTCATCTTATGGTAGTAGAAGTAGTCTAATATTAGTCTACGTAACTCGTAGTTCATTGCACTATCATATTGTTCCTCCCATAAATAGTATTTTGGATCAGTCATTACCTCTCCTATTAATATCCTATTCCTCTCTCTTGCAACCCTATGTAAGGCTTTCATAGCATTTGCGGGTACACCTAGGCTTACATCTAAGCGGAACCCGTCAACACCCTTATTGCTCCAATAGTCGATTACGTTGATCATGTAGTCTACTACTTCAGCATTATCATAGTTGAGC
>JALUDQ010000143.1 GCA_027043985.1 Desulfurococcales archaeon | reverse complement strand
AATATTGTTTAGTATAGCGAAATACCAGGTTGTATCCGGAATAATAATGTTTAAAACACTTAAAATGCTCGTAACAATGTTCCCCCAATACTCCTTCCTAACATACTATGCGGGATATGTTAACGTTTGGGGAGTTTCACTAGGAGTAATAGCGGATCTATTAATAATGCTTGCCTTTACTCTCCTCTTCAATTCAAGTATGCGTTTACAAGGTGTTAAACATGGTATAATAGATGACATAATTCTTGTGAGCTATTCTTGGATAGCTGATTCGGTAATCATTGTTGCTGGTCTAGCAGCATTGCCCTTAGATGTAGTATCTTCAGCTATAACATTGATTATAGCGTCTATAGTATCATTAGTGTTAAAGTCTTGTATTATAGTTAATGCCTACGTGAAAGCCTATGCGGTAAAACTAGGTAGTGTTATTGCTTCTTTCCTCATAACGATAATAGTATTGGGTTTAATAATCTTAGGAATACTTATGGTGTAATAATTGAGAAAACAACTACTCATAGGGTCGATACTAGCAGTAATACTGGTAATAGGTCTCATATACCCATTAATAGTTATGCAAGCCTACAACCCCCGAGGAGAGACCGGATTCAAGAGCCTAGTAAAAACAATATACAATACAATACTTGAAAACATACTCGTGAAATCCAATGCAACAACAAAGTTTTCACTAAATACTACACGTATAGCATTCAAGTTTAGAAGCTCTATTGTAAAAATAACATCATATAGCAACAATAATAGTGGAATAGAGGTAAAATTAACGGCGTTAGCAAACATACCCTCTGAATACATGCTCTACGATGAAGATGGCGTGAAGACGATGATCGTAATAGGATACTTTGTTGAGATACTGTTACCCGAGAAAATAGATTACTTGGGACTAGATAGTAAGCTTTCATACATTCTAGTATCATTAAATAACACGAGATGTAATTATATTGAGGCAAGGTTTACTGGAAGCATAGTGGAATTCATAGCAAATAATAGCCTAATAAATGCTATTGTAGTAAGACTAGAAGAATCATTAATGGAATCCTATATGGATTACTCTAGACTAAACTATACTGGTGAAATATCATTTGAACTAGAATCATATACTTCGATATCCTATTCAAGAATCAATATAAGCAATTATACTAAGATAAGAGTTGTTAGAGAGAACATAGGTGGAGTAGAAGAAGTAAACATTAATGGTTCGAGACTATACGAGTACTATTACATAGACTCAGAATACTATGAGTCTAGAGAGAGATTTCACATAGCGGTAAAAGGGTTTGGGAGCGGCATAAGAATAGACTTAAACCGTGTAGGCTAAAAGCATAGAGACCATAATAGTGTGGTATCTATGCGACAGAAAATACTAGAGTACTTCAAGGATGTTTTAAGGGAAAACATTACTGCTCTAGCACTAATATCCGTAGAGGGAAGAGTTTTTGGAGCCCTAGTTATTAGCGAAGGCCCAAGCATGTTAAAGAAGACAATAATAGAAGTAGACAATACACGTATACCAGTCGCAATTGTTTCGAGAACATTGCTAATAGGTGATGCGTATTATGATATAGTTGGCGACTACATAACATCATATCTACTCTTCCCGCTAAACATAGTATACGATAAAAACAACATACTAACAAAAACAGTTATTGATACGAGAAAAAGAATTATTGATGAAGAGGTAAGCGTACTCGCAAGCTATGGTAAAATCCTATCTTATGCCGTCATCCCCATAGAGTACTTTCCATTAAAAGCATTATCTATTAGAATAAGACTATACGGTTCACTCGGGACGTTGACAACAAGAATATTAGAATACGTTGGTTTTAATAAATTTAAGAATGTTCTAAGAGAAACCTACCGTGAAATAATACAGTCTATAATAGTAGGAGGTAGGCTGAAACCAATAGACGATCACCATGTAAAATTGACTGATAAAGTTCTATCAGAGCCCAGCTATAAGAAGTATATTCCAAGGATAAAGGAGAAGATATCCCCTATTGCAATGTCTATAACAAGCTTCCTAATGGATGAACGTTCTACACATAATCAATACACGAGATTCCCAGTTGAATTCGTAAAACCCCACTTATTGATTAAGATGAGAGAAGGAATCCTAGGCTTAGGAGACTGGCGTGTGCTATTGGAGAAAAAATACGGTGCACTAGAGAAGGAGGGAAGGACAAGTATAGTTCACGCAACCGAAATATATAGGGCAGGAGAAAAGAGACTAGTAGTGAAGCAGTATACTTCGCCTAGTAGTATAAAATGGGTACTAGCATCTATAGCATCAATACTGTCTAAGAAGTTCATAGTAAACTCATGGGAAAGACAATACAATGAATACCATGCATCAATTCTCCTCTCATCAAAAGGGTTTCCACATCGAAGAATAATAGTCGTAGACCCCATATCAGCCGTAACAGTATTTGAATATATCGAGGGAAAAACCCTAGTAGACCTATCCAAAAACATGGATAAGACTACTGAAACAGCCTATAAATTAACTGGAAGACTTCTAGGAAAACTACATGTTAACAATATAGTAATGGGTGATACAAAACCAGATAACTACATCCTAACAAAAAAAAAAAAAAAAACAATGATTGTTCCAGTAGACTTAGAGCAAGTTAGAGAAACTAATAGCGTGGAAGAAAAAGCATGGGATATAGCAATGTTCATATATTTCCACGGCATAGGACATACGCGAGTCCCTAACTATTATATTAGTTTAATACAATTGTTTCTAAATGAATACACTAATACAGTAAGAAACAATAAGATTATCGTCGAAGCAAGTAAAATGAAGTATCAGTTACCATTCATGTATGTAGTACCAGTACATAACCTAATGCAATTGAATAATGTTTTAAGATCATTTGCTAAAAGTCTTGTGAACCAGTTATAAGGGTTCTATTACGGGTCTACCTCTTTGGTCGAGAACGAGTCTATGCCATTCACCTTTAACGATATTCATCCTAGACTTTAACAACATTACTCTACGTTCAAGCTTGGTGCCTTCAAAATGGAGGTCTATTAGTATCACGTTGTCCACTAAAGTTTCGAGGCTGGATCTTTCTCTTCCGTGTCTTAAAGATAAATTCAAAATAGTTGAAATACCTTCATTTTTAAGATTCATTACTAATTCCTCAATTGTTCTAGTGAATTCTTTTTCATCAAATATTCTTTGGAGTGCTGATAAGCCGTCAACAATGACAAGGCTAACAAGTCTTGTATCTTTGAGGACTAGGTTTTGTAGGATCCACCATCTAAGTTTTCCGGGTGATACATCGTAGGGATCCATACATATTATTTTTAGTCCTTTTCTTTCAAGCTCTTCTACGTTATAACCCATTAGTTTTAAAGTCTCCTTCAACTGGCTTGAAGGTTCATCAAATGATAAATAGAATACATTTCCACCATGTAATACGTTTTCGGCAGCAATCGTTAGTGTTAATAGTGTTTTACCGCTACCGCTTACTCCCTCAACTAGTGTTGATGAACCCTTTACTAGTCCTCCTCTTAAGAGTTCATCTAATCCTTTGATATGAGTTTTAAGTCTCCTTGACTGGTTAACGTAGATGTTCTTAAAAGTTACTGGTGGATGCAGTATGAATCCTATACCGGATACAATGCTATACTCTATGGCTATATCTGATATCCATGTTCCTCTAAACTTTAAGATATTCATATAGCGCCTATATGCTCCGGGCTTCTTGTAGTCTAGGTTTAATACTATTACAGCGTCAACTATGAATTCCTCAACACCGTAGCCTATCCTATTAGACCCTATGGGTATGTCCTGTATCATTATTATTGTAACATTGTATAGGTTGGCTAGATTGTAGAGTGCATTATGTAGGGTTGCACGTGTCTCAATAGGCCCCAATACTTGTGCTATAGGTGTTATAGAGTCTATTACGAGCCTCTTTGCATTCATAGAGATAATGGTATTAAACAATATTTCCATAAAAGACGATATAGCTTCACGGCTAATAGTCGTCGGTAACTGTAGAAACTTAAATAGGCCCTTCTTCTCTAATTCTTCGAAATCCATGTTAAAGTTACGCATAAATGCATAGAACTTGTTCTTTGTTTCAGCAAAACTAACATAGACTCCCGGCTCTCCCCACCTCATAGCACCCTCGTAGAGAAACCTAGCAGCAAAAGCAGACTTACCAGTGCCTGGAGCACCAGCTAATAATACTAGTGATCCTCGTATGAATCCCCCCTGGGTAATCTCGTCAAATCCAGGTACTCCTGTTGGACATCTTTCCGTATAGTACCTTGCCTGCATTTCTAACCCCACTTGAAACTACACTATTCCGCCACTTATAGAAAACTTTTACACCAGAAAAAACTGTATATTATTTTTCGCTCATAGTTCTTGTGGATTATACTTATATAACATCTCATTATAAAATAACGATACTGCTACCAGTAACTATCAGATAAGAGGTGTGCTGATATGAAGATCTCGGCAAATCGAAGCCGTGCAATGGAGGATGAAGGAGGATTTATCGACATTGTTAGGGAAACTGTTATCGAATATTATGGTCAGATGACGTGGGTTATGTTGGAGAAACATATACGTAACAGGAATATTGATGAAGATAGTATGGAGGAATTACTAGAGGTTGTAAAAGAGTTTTTTGGTGGATCAGAAGAAGTAATAACCCTAATATTCTCAAGATATTCGAGTATTCGCGTAGACGCAAATGAACTTTCACTCGAGAACTAGATATAAGCAAGTTATTATTTACAATAATAGTCCTCGTATAAATAGGTCTTAGAGTTAGATTTAATATAATATATTGCTCCAGTTTTTCCAAGACGTAATCTAGGGGATCTGTTGTGAAGATAAGTAGCCACATCTACCAGATAGATGTAAAACCTCTGGGATACGAGAGGCAAATAGCAGTATACTTAGCTGTAGGAAATAATTACTCGTTATTAATTGATACTGGTCCTCGTTGTTCTTTAGAAACACTCTACACAGAGCTGAAGAAAATAATTGATCCCAAAGAACTCAAGTATATTGCCTTAACACATATACACTTAGATCACGGCGGTGGAGCAGCATCACTAGTAAAGATGGTTGGGGCTAATACGAGGATAATAGCTCATCCCAGAGGTGTTAAACACATAGTAGATCCCTCAAAATTATGGAATGCAGCAGTAAAAGTTTTGGGGAAGGAAGTTGCTGAGCTACAGGGAAAACCAGAGCCTATAAGTAGTGAGTATGTAAAAGGTATAGATGATTACGAGAACATAAATCTAGGGGAAGTAGTAGTTAGGGCAATATATACTCCAGGACATGCACCACATCATGTGGTCTACATAGTCTACCCAGACAATATAGCGATAACAGGGGATGCTGTAGCAACATACTATGATGGCAGATTGCATCCTGTGAGCCCGCCACCATTTAAAACAGGACTAGCATTAAAAAGCATAGATAAAATAATAGCCGAGAAACCAGATAAAGTAGCAGTATCACATTTCGGGCTAGCACTAGAACAAGGAATAAAGGTATTGGAAAGAGCTAAGAGAAAAATAATAGAATGGAAAGAAATAATAGAAGAACAAGTAAGAAAAGGCATCCGGGATCCCAATAAAATATACAAAATTCTCTTAGAAAACGACGAGGAAACACGATACATCGTTAAAGTAAGAGAAAATAACCCATTATTCCAGGGTTCCGCGTATAAAAGTCTACTCGGAATATATTATGACATAGTAGGAGAAGGTTAAGCAGTGTGTTCCACAGTATTAAACATAACTCCTTTAACCACTAAAAGAATAATTATAATTGAGGTGAGGGAGACGGTCGAGCGTGACATAGAAGAATTATCAATAAGAATAGATGAAAAAGTAAGGGATAGACTATACAATATAATAAAACAAATAATCGCAAAAACATATACAGAGTCGATGTTAGTAGTACTATTATCGGGATTAAGAGCGCAAGGTAAAATAGGGAAACCACAAGAACTAGTAGAATACATGATTAAAAATCCAGTGGAATTCTACAAACAGGTAAGAGAACAATTCAAGGGCTCTGAGTCAGCGGATGCCTTCCTAAGAACACTATTTGATGAAGTATCAAGAATTATAGGAATACCTCCATTAGGAAAAGAATTAATAGAGACACTTAAAAAAGGTGATGAGAAGAGAGTAAGAGAGAAACTATTAGAAATAATATACATTATAAGGACGAAAGCAATAAGAACAATGTATTAGTTCTCTTAATTCTGTATTAGGTCTAAGTATTAAGTTTAGTGTACTAGTGTGAACTATTTTACTATTATATACTATAGTTGCTTCTGTAAACAGTTAGAAATACTAACCCTTTATTAAACATATTAACCCGTTAAATTGTATAATATTAAATCTGTATTTAATAGATTATAACTGTATAAAAATTTTTATATACGATCTCTTTATATGGGAGCGGGGTGCACTAGCTGTGGGAACGAGTAAAAGTAAGAGTGCATTGTTGTTAATAGTCTTATTGCTTGCGTCGATAATACCGATATTACATGTTAATGGTGCAGAAACCTCTGCTACTGGACAATATACGGTAAATAATGTTGCTCCAACTATAAGCATAGCATTATATGAAAGCGATGAAACAACGTCGACAACAACACTTTCTCCACAGCTAGAATACGCCTTAAAGATAACTATCTCAGATTCCAACAGTCTACAAGACGTAGCACAGATAAAAGTGATATTATTCTATGACACAAATAACACGGCTGTAGGTACACCGCCAGCAACCGATGATCCAGCAACAAGGGCCACGTATCAATGGGATCCAACAAATGGCTGGCAACTAATAGGGCCTACTGGTAGCACTTGGGGTATAAACACTACTAATAGTAGGTCACCGTCAAATCTATCAGCAACACAAGGCGACTGGTGGCTCCACTTCATACCAGGCAAGGTAGCTCATGAAGCAAATACGGGTGCATCTGATGACTGGGACATAATAGTTGAGGTAACAGATTCTAGTGGAAACAATTACACGGCTTCAATGTATGGATTAACAATGCTATGGTATGGTGAAATAAGTATTGATGTAACAACAATAGACTTTGGAAACCTTGATCCAGGTGCAGCAGCGACGCCAGCACAGGAAAATCCATACAACTTAACGTTAATAGCTAATGGAAACTATAGTGTCCAAACAAAAACTGATTCACAATGGAATACGACTACAGGGTATACAGCCGTACTTGATACAGATGGTATACTCAACGATGGAGAGTTTCAGCTAATAACAGACGATGATCCCACAATAAACGAGACAGATTCACTACTAGTAACTAATGTTTACCAAACAATACCAGGACATACAAGCGACCCTGGACCAACAAGTGAATCAGGCATCATACTATCATTGTACTCGTGGGTCCAGTTAGGCAACGGTCTAATGCCAGGAACGTATACTGGCGCGATTTACTATCAGATAATAAACGGTTAGTCTATTAAATAAGAAATCTTTTTTCTTCTTAGAAAACTTCCACATGAAGTACCTGGTGTTTATCGTGAATACAATATATAATGATAAAATACTATTTGTCATAATGTTATTAATCGTAATACTTACCATCACGTCATCACCATTAATAAGTCATACTGAATCTGAATTATCAAAAATAGCTATAACTGGATCATTTTATAAATATGAGTACATCTTAGCCCCCAATACTACTATCGAAGGAAAAGATATATACATCGCCATAATTAATACAGCAAACAAACCAATAAACGTGAGTCTAGGCTACGAAGCACCAGACTTCATAGAAATAATATTCTCGCATCAAAATGTAACCTTATTGCCCGGAGAACATAAGATAATATACATCAAGATTAAGGCGCTTCCCAATGCTATACCTGGAGAATATGAGGTGAAGGTCTATGCGAACATAATAATGAAGACCGTAGAAGGTAAGGTAATACTCGTACCAGGGGCTGGTCAGAGAACAACAATAAGAGTAGTGGGGCCTACTGGCAGACTGGTGGCAGAAACAATAGATAAAGAAGGAAACCATGTTACTACCGAGATAAGTGTGCTTAGAATAACACCAAAAGGAGTATACACTGTTATAACAAATAAGTCAGGTTACATTAATATCTCAATACCACCGGGCAAATATATTATTAGAGCAATGCTAGCTAGTGAGATTCTTGCTGAAGAAAAAATTGTAATAGAAGAAAACGAAACAAAAAGAGTATTTCTAACAGTTTCAACTATATGGTTTGACTATTTTGACGTACTACCATACTATAAGGATAATAATATAGTATTCGCAGAAGTAATAGGAGTAGTAAAGAATGTTTATAAGCCAGTTAACAACGTTAGCATAATACTAGTGGTAGGCTATAATGGGAGTTTCTTAGAGAACATAAGTATAGCTAGTGTACCAGTGTTGCCACAAGGTAGAGCAGAGTATAAGTACCGATATATTCCAGTAAATGGATGGCAAAATGGAACATACACGTTTAAACTAATAATGATTTCCAGTAAAAGAATATATTCCGAGACGCCAGAGAAAAAACTCAATATAACCGTATACAAGGCTGGAGAACGAATAATAACAAGAATACAGAATACAACCACAGTAATAACAGCTAACAGATCTGCTATAACTACCACGACAATAAAGAATGGCGAGTTTAACTATTGGTTACTACCAGTTATTATAATAGTTATAGCAGTGATAGCAATCTTGGCCTTGAAGAGGAAAAGATAAGAGATAAGATAAAAGATCTTTTGATAGCTCTATGTCCAGGGCCATTGGTCAAGTACTGGACCCTCCCACCATATATAGCCTAGCCCTATTATTACCCTGGCCCAGTCTACTTGTACTAGGTAATAGTTGGTTCCGTAGACATTATCCCAACATGTATCTACTACCATAAATGTGACAGTGTTTCCTTCTATTAGCTCGTCACCGTAGGCTCCACTGGCTTCTGCTGTTATGAATTGGAGTGGCGGTGGATTACCTAAGTCGTCGTCTATGCTGTTTCCTTCGCTAGCTATGCCCATCCATACAAACTGTGTGCCGACTAAGTCTGCTCCACTTGTAAAGCTGTACACTATTCTCTGCATTTTGCTGAAGTTTAGTTTGGTTAAGTCTCTTGTCTGTAATGTTGCTTCTAGTTCTCTCCCGACCCATATTGTAGAGTCCGTGTCTTTCCATTTTGATGCTATCCACCATACTGCGAAGTATCTAGGCCATATATAGTATGCTCTAACGACTCTGTTCGGTATAAGCCTTCTTCCAAGCGCCGGATAATCATTGTCGTCATAGTATACTCCGTAACCGCTTGTATCGGTCCATGCATTCACAAATAATTTTATGTATCCGCCAGTAGTATTTATTAATAATACCCTGAAGGCATAGTTACTATTACTAGGATACAATGTGAAATTGTATGTTCTCACATCAGTCTGTACTATGAGTTTTATAACGCCTGCTGTAGTATCATTATAAACTGTTATAGTTACTGAGGTATTAGGTGTTAGAGATAGACTCTGTCTACTTGTCTCTGAAGCATAATCAGGCGAATTCCAATAGACTGTTATACTTGTATTAACAAGTATTATTCCTTCAACATTTTTAAGTTGCATAACATAGTAGTCTGGTGGGGCGAGGTTACCAAGCCGTCTTGTTGAGATTATTATCGCCCAGTTCGCTGCTGTAGCTCCGAAGGTCTTTGATATCCATCCATACCATGCACGGGTGCTCCACCATCTTCCAAGCCACCAGCCGTAGAAGTAGTGTAGTTCTGTTGTCATTGCTGTTATATAGGTTTGATTGAATGGTACTTGTGGTGGTACGTGTGTCATGTTGAAGGCTACTTCGAATAACCATGTGTAGCCTTCTGGGTACTTGTAGTAGTACCAGTTGCCTCCTCCTTGAAACCTCTCGAAGAAGCCGTCTGTCATGTTGAGATATGTTAGAGAGCATTGTACGTCTCCGTCGGCTGGATCTTGGGTACAGTAGATGTGGTCGCTTCCATCCCATTGCCAGTCCGCATAAGAGGTTACATTAAGATCCTCTATATCTCCCTCGTAATCATATATTGGATCCATTTGTTGACTTGCAGTGTAGTCTCTTATCCAAGCAATTCTAGATCTTAGTCCATTATCATAGTCCCAGGCTGGTTGCTTTTTGAATAAGTCTTGGAAGCTATTATTTATTGCCATATAGTATATTGAGACATTGCTGTGATCGGTTACTGTTACTGTTCCACCACCTACTACGTATGGGGCGTACCACATGTATATTGGATATGTTTGCCGTGGGAAGAGTGTAGTGTTTTTCAAGTATACTATGAATACTGCTACCTTGCTTGTACAGTTAAAGTAGTAGCGGTAAAATGGTAGCATTGTGTTCCGGTAAGCATCGCTGAATACGACATCGCTTCCTGGCACCCATCCGTAGGTTTTTGCTAGGTTGCATGTCCAGTTGAAGAAGTGTCCCGCGAAGGGTGTGTTTTTTGTTATTGTTATTACGGCTATGGGTTTCTTTGTTATTGTTCCAGCTAGGAATTGGCTTGCGTTATCGGTGAATATTGTTAGGTCTGATGGGTTGAAGATGAAGAGCTTGACTCTCCACGCATTGACGGCATATCCTGGTTGTGTGACTGGTGGGTGTAGTCGGTAGAGCTTCCATGGTGCAAGTGATTTATCAAATACTGCTACACCTGTTATAAGGTTTCCTTGTAATACACCTGCATTGAATATTAGTTTTGCATATATGTATTCGCCCTCGCTTGCTGAAAGAGGCTTTATCTCGGTTGTACCAACAACGGTTTTCTTTGCCGGGTCTATTATTGTTCCATTAGGATATGCTATGTAGTATTTGCCTGCTTCAGTATCATAAACGTATATTTCCTTTAAGGTGGCAATACTTATACCATAGTTCTTTATCTCTAGCCAGAGAGTATTGCCTCCGCCATAGGCTTCAGCTTTCTCAGTTACCATGTTGGGTTTTGTAAAGTATGCTCTCTGAGAGCCTAGGATCCATGAGATTGCGAGCATTATTGCTATGAGGAAGGCTACAGCTATTATGACTGCACCTATAAATGTGATGCCACGCCTAGTCTTTTTTCTTAGAAAAGACATTCTGTTGAACACCTCTTCTACTCTCTAGTATAGCCTAGCCGACTTATACATAAATATTGTTATGCGGATTTATTAATATTTAACCTCCCACTAGAGAAATAAGAAGCTAGGATCCACGATACCATATCATGATTATATCTTGTCAAAGGTCACGACAACCGAGTCTCTATCAAATACGGCTATACCTAGGATCTTAGTAGCTGTTGTATTGGCATTCAAGTTGTTTACTTGTATGACCATTTCGAGTACCCCCTGGGGCTGAATTGCTATGCTTGGCGTAAAGTTTGCGAAACCTATTACTGTACCACTCGTATTGTTTATGACTTCTCCAGTAACGAGGACCTTAACTACAGTTGTCTTTATTGTACCACTAATGTTTGTTGGAATATAAATGTACATGTATTGGAAGTATGCTCCTCCCTTACCGACATTGTAGAACAGCACGTGTAATTGTGTAAAGTTTGTCGCATTGGTATAGTATGCATCGCCAGCCGTAATGTAGGGTTGAGTGCTCATAGCATTAAATAGAGTTGTTATTATAATAGCGGCTACAGTAGCAGCTATTAGTGCGCCTAGTGCTACCACGATTGTTCCTATAAAGCTTACGGCTTTTCTTGCCCGGGTCATAGTTCCTCCTCTTCAGCTGGCCCTAGAAGTTTCTTGAGTTTACGTTGCCTCATATATCCCGTTATGCCACTTATGATTTTATCTATGTACGCTACTATTCCGAGAACTATGAGTCCCATACCTATGCCAGCTACTATTAGTGATGGCGCGTTTACTGGTACGTCTTTTAGGATCTTGAAGCCGTAGCCTACTGCGAATGAGAAGAGTATTGTGAGACCGGAATATACAAGGTAT
>JALUDQ010000142.1 GCA_027043985.1 Desulfurococcales archaeon | reverse complement strand
CGTGGAGCATAATTACCAGCGTATTTGATATTATAAAGAGTTTTTAATAGAAACCAAACAGATTTTCTCCTCTATTACCTATACATGGGATAAATAGTATCTTCTCTTCGTCCGTACTCGTTTTATCGGCTTTATCGGCATCATTAACGTCTACTACATCCCCTACTTTAAATCATACTTTGCCCTAAGATGAGTTTTCTATAATCGTTTGTTGAAAAGTAGTCAGTCTTGTTGTTTTTGGTGCGGGGGGTGGGATTTGAACCCACGCAGGCCTACGCCAGCGGATCTTAAGTCCGCCCCCTTTGTCCAGGCTCGGGCACCCCCGCACCTGGGATGCTTATGTATTATGTGCTTGTGTCTGCTGTTTTATAGTGTTGTTGAGTGTGTTAATAAAGCTTGTTTGGTTTGGGTTTATATTGTGTTGCTGTAGCCTATGTGTTGTGGGTTGTTTGATTATGGAGGGGTTTTTCCGATATGATAGGGGGGTTTTAGAGAGTATTGGTAGGGTTACACGTGTGGAAGACTTCTTGAGGAGTATTAGGGTTCCTGGTAGGCGGTATTATGTTAGAGTTAACTTGCTGCGTATTTCTAGGGGAGAGTTTATTGATTTGTTGAAGAGCCGTGGTGTAGAGGTTTATGGTGATGAATTCTTAAGTGAAGCTGTATGGTTTCCGGTTAAGGGGCCTTTTAAGATTCCAGTTGTGGATAAGGTTGTTGTTGCAGACAAGTATGCTGCTGAGAGTGTGTATCTTGGTGCTGATCTTTTTGCTCCTGGTGTTGTTAGTGCTGTAGGTGTAAGGAGAGGAGATGAGGTCAACGTTATTTCAGTCAATGGAGATCTCGTTGCCTATGGTATTGCAGAAATGAGTGGTGACGAAATGGTTTCAAGGAAGAAAGGGTTAGCTGTACGTAATCTTGTATCAGTTTACCGAGTACCTAGTCTTAGACGTATAGCTGGAGTACGAGAAGACTGGTTTTATGAGCAGAGCTTTCCCGCTATGCTTACTTCGAGAATACTTGATCCTCAGCCTAGTGAAGTTATAGTTGATATGTGTGCTGCTCCTGGAGGAAAAACAAGCCATATAGTAGAACTCAGTAGAGGAGAGGCGATAGTCTACGCTTTTGATCACTCTAATACACGTGTCAAGAAGTTGAAGGAGACTTTAGGCAGGCTGGGACACTTAGATAGAGTTAGAGTACTGAAAGCCGATTCACGTTATCTAGATGTAGATTTCCCGCAGCTTAAAGCCGATAAGGTATTACTCGACCCCCCATGCTCGGCATTAGGAGTTAGACCCAAACTTTATGATGAGAAGAAATATAGCGATATCTTAAATAGTGGTCGTTATCAACGCCAATTCATTAAAGTTGCTTACCGCTTATTAAAGCCAGGAGGCGTATTAGTATATTCAACCTGCACTATAACCATTGAGGAGAACGAAGAAAACATAGAATATGCTTTAAGCCTAGGATTCCAAGTAGACGAAATATGGAGACCCTTCGGCATGACTGGTGTAAAAGACTATTGGTTCTCAACTAGTCTATTAAGATTCTTACCAAACATCCATGATATGCCCGGCTACTTTATAGCACGACTAGTAAAAACTTAATGCCTTATTCTTCTGGCTAAGGGAAACCCACATCTCGGACAAGTAGTAGAATTCGTTATGCCTCTCCAACCACAATTCGGGCAATAGACCTCATACTTCCTCATCGCCTTTATACCAATAGTTTTTACAGCCATAAATACTAGGTTCAAGTACAAGGCAGTATTCTGAACAGAATAATCATCTGATACCAATATTACTTCATAGCCTTTGCGCTTAAACCAATAAGCTAGCGCTAAAATACTAATATCAGCGTCCGATAAACGGTTAAGTTCCCCGATTTCACCAGCCTTCTTAGCCACCTCCTCAACTGCTTTATTAGGAGGACTTACTACTTCCAGTTTGTTTGACACTAATGCTAGTGCAAGTATCCTCTTACTATATTCGTCTCTAATTTCTCCAATTATTTTAGGTGTTGTATAATGTTTGCCTGGAAGCGATAAAGGCACTCCAGCAAAGATGCCGCTTGCATCATGTACGAATATTCTTCTCTTCCCCCTACTATCTTCTTTCAAAGACTCGCTCATATATCGGTAGCCTCTGGAACCTTATCACTCTAACGGGTATTGGAGCCTTAGTAATGGTAACTATTTCTCCGGGATCAATATCTATCGAGTATTGTCCATCTATTAATAGTCTTGCCCGAGGCGAATCACTCCTTATAGCTACTTGTACAATTGCTGTTGGTGGAAGAATTATTGTTCTTAGGTAGAGTTGTAGTGGATTAAGAGGTGTAACTATTATTGACTGTACTTCAGGGTCAACTATAGGTCCTCCAGCCGATAATGAGTACGCTGTAGAACCTATAGGAGTAGCAACAATTATGCCGTCGCCATCTAGAGAAAATAGTGGTTCTCCATCCTTGAATACTCTAAGTCTAACAACTTTAAAATCTGGTTGGAGAAAAGCTACTTCATTTAAAGCATAGGGTAATCTCGTACTCCTACCCTCTATTTTCGCTTGAAGCCTCATATAGCGTACTATCATATACTTACCGTCCAATAGGTCCCTTATACGAGCCGTTACCTCGTAAGGATTTACATCTAATAGGAATCCCCTCCTCCCCAACCTAATAGTCATAATTGCTGGCTGACGATCTCCTAATAGTTGGACAGTTCTTAAGAATGTACCATCACCGCCAACTACAACTACAACATCTGGTGTTTCACGAGTTAAATCAAATATCTTATCAGAACCAATATAACTGGCTGCAATCGGATCAAAGAATACTTCTATACCGTTCTCACTAGCCGCTTTTAATATCTCAAATAATATCTTTGATATGGACTTATCTCCTGGTTTGGCTACGACGCCTATCTTCAATGCATAAACCCTTATACCTATCTGTAAATGGTTTCAGACCATCCCTTTATCTAATACTGTCTTGTAAACCTATTTTAGGTGTTGCATAAATGATTTACTGTGTAAAAACTAGTATTAGCACGCATAAGCGTATTATAGAACAGCTAGCAAGAAAATGCCTTATAAATCCTCATTATAAGATAGAATGTACTGAAGATTATTGTCTAATACCACTGAAGAACGCACTTAACGGTTTAAAACACAAGAATATAATTATAATTGATTGCTCTCCTCCTCTAAATAATTTTAGAGGAAAAAATCTAAGAAATATAGTAAAAGAGTACTTAGGAGAAGAGGTAGCAAGCAAGGTTCCTAGATCATATGATATTATTGGTGAGGCCATTATAATACAGCTTCCAGAAGAACTTAAAGATTACTATTGTTTCATATCTGACTTACTATTAACGCTACATCCTAATGCGAAATCAGTGTATCGAAGAGCAAGCGAGACAAGAAGTGAATATAGAATTAGAGATCTAGAACACATAGGCGGCATGAAGATAACAGAAACTATTTACCGTGAACATGGGTTATCGTTTTATGTATTATTGGGACTAGTATATGTCAACCCTAGTTTTAGTTATGAACATAGATTGATAGCGGAGATGGCGGAAAATGGAGAGAAAGTACTTGACATGTTTGCTGGCATAGGAGGATTTACACTAAATATTGCTGCAAGAAAAAAGACTAGAATACTAGCTGTAGACATAAATCCGTGGGCCGTTTACTGTGGCCTACGAAGTATAAGTTTGAATAGAAAGAGCATAAAGAGTGAAATAATATATGCTAACAGCGACATTAGATCTCTATCAGAGTATATTAGAAGAGACTATTTTGATAGAGTAATTATGAATTTACCATTGTATTCTATAGATTTCTTACCCCTAGCAATACGTCATGTGAAAAACGGCGGTATTATACACTTTTATGGTGTGGAAAAGTCCCTGGATAGACTCGTGGAAAATGTATCTGAAAACATAGAAAGTCTCCTACCTAGTGTTCTATTAGAAGTAATTGATGCTAGGAAAGTGCTAGAATACGCTCCATACAAGTATATTTATCGTATTGATTTGGTTATTCGTAAGGCTATAAATACTACATAGAGAAAAGATCCTTTCACTAAATCGTCTATTAATGAGCGTGATAAGTCTATTGCCGCTTTATTAGCATTAATCATGATTGTTGCATCATCTATATATGAAGACTTTCTAATTATTATTCTGCGGTCATCATTTAATACTAAGTCCTTAGACCCCCTACCGATTACTACGTCAACATTATTTCTAGTAATAAGCACAGCAATTATAACCGAATCATCTGCCCTCGCAATACGCTTGAACTCTTCTGAAAAATCTATCAATGCTTTATCGGCTTTAACACCTACAATGCAGTCTCCGAGAGGCGTTAGATAATCATCTCGAGTTATCTCTATAGTTGATCTATGTGTAGCGCTTACATTAACGTGTCCACGGCTTTTTACTAGTTCCACTGCTATATTCACTTGACCACTCATAAATACCTATACCAGTTTTTATCGTTGAAATACCGAGATTTAATCTTATATCGGGTACTAAATAATAGGTCTTTAGAGAGGTGACGTTGGGAACCATGAATTATAGATTTATCGAGGAACGCAAAAGACTAGTAGAAATGTTGAAGAGAGAGGGCATTATAAGGAGTAAAAAAGTTGAAAGAGCACTATTAAATGTGCCTAGAGAATTGTTTGTACCAGAAAATTATAGGGACCTAGCCTATGCAGATACACCATTACCCATAGGCAAAGGGCAGACCATAAGCGCACCACACATGGTCGCGCTTATGACGGAATTATTGAATCTTGATGAGGGAATGAAAGTTTTAGAGATTGGTACGGGATCTGGTTATCAAGCAGCTGTAATAGCAGAAATTGTTGCTCCAAAGAACTCGAAGAAACCCGGTAAGGTAATAACAATAGAGCGTATTCCCGAATTAGCAGAATTTGCTAAAAGGAATTTAGAGAGATCTGGATACATTGATAGAGTTAAGGTAGTGGTAGGTGATGGAACCTTAGGTTATCCTAAAGAAGCCCCCTACGACCGTATAATAGTTACAGCTGCCGCTCCTGATATACCAAAGCCGTTACTGGAGCAGTTGAAACCTGGTGGCCGCATGGTCATACCTGTTGGCAACAAGTATCTACAATACTTATATATAGTTGATAAGACCCCCTCCGGTAAAATAATTATAAATAAGGATATACCTTGTGTTTTCGTTCCTCTAATAGGCAAGTATGGTTGGAAGGTAAAAGAATACTTATACTGATCTTAAGTCCGATGGAATTGAAGTTTAAGTTAACACACATTATTTCTTAAACCATAAGTCTAGTCCTAACTGTTTGCTTTTTATATGTTCACGATAAGCTGTTTTAAGTCTGTTTAAAGCGTTTCTCACCCTCTCTGGTGAGAAGTCGTGTTCTTTTACGAGCAGCTCTATAACTGCGTTCTCGTCTGGTTCTTTCCATTCTAGTTTGTAATCGCCAGTTACCTGTGGATTTAGGAAGTATTCCCTTATTTTTAATGGGTCAATAGGGAACTCGTGCCTCGGTAATGCTTTCAATGCTTTTTCGAGACTGCCATATGTTTTTATCATCTTCAATGCTGTTTTTGGACCTATTCCCTTTACTCCCTCAGGATTATAATCCGTTCCTAGGAGAATTGCTATGTCTACTAATTGTTCTCTAGTAATACCTAGTTCTCGTAGTAGAGTATCTAGTTCTATTAGTTCAGGTTTTATTTCAACATAAACGTTTTTTCGTGGAAGCTTTCTTCTCCCTGTTATAGTTAGATTTCTCACAAGTCTGGGTGTACCAAAGAGTAATGAGTCGTAATCCTGGCTTGCTGAAGCATAAGCATCACCCTTCTGCGCCATGTATGCCGCTTGGGCCTCTCCTTCGGCTGGTGCTTGAACCCATGGTATACCCATAGCTGTTAGTAATTTTTTAGCATCTTCAACCATCGGTTCAGTCAACCTTGACGACATTTGCGCATAGCGTTTGGCTGCTTCTAGATCACCTTTTGACAAAGCTTCTTCGTATTTCCTTACTGCTTCTTCCTTTACCTTCTTTCTGCGCTCTATTTCCATTTTCTTCAGCTCGGGAGGTTTACCATCAAATACGTAAACTGGTTTTATACCTTGCTCCATTATATTTATCGTCCTGTAAAATAAACCGCTGAGATGACTAGTTATTCTGCCCTGTCTATCTTTTAGCGGTGTTCCATCGGGTTGCCGTATTGCCGTCAAGAACTGATACAAAGCATTATAAGCGTCAATTGCTATTATTTTTCCCCTAAGTTCTTTTAATTCTATTACTCTTATTGCCTTCTCTGGTATGAGATCGCGTAAGTTCACACCCACGGACAAACACCTAGTCTATTAATTACATAATATTATTTTGCTTTTAACTTATATTTGCATTCTTCTTCCTAGAGGAGTTAACTCTATTATTCTCACATTCTCCTTTAATTGGCGTACAAGAACTAGTCCTTGAATCTCTAAGGTTAGCAATGTTTTTAGGAATTGTGGGAACGATATGTCATAAGTTCTACGGAGCGCATCATATAACTCTTTGTCTTTAACTAATCCTCCTCTTGATTCAAGTATTCTTAGTATTTCTAAATACAGTGGCCTAAACCGCCATACATTACTCATTTTATCCATACCCCACTTTTAATTCGTTAGTAAAGAACTAGTGTCTTGTTATGTGTATACGTTAGGCCTTATATTTGTTCTTGGAAGTTGTTGTTTAGCTCTACTCTCCCACATTCTATATAATTGTATCATCTCGGGTGTTATAGAGGGTTTAACCCGCCTTAATGCTTTCTCAAAGTGTCTCATATATACTCTTCTAGTATTTATATCATCTCTTAGGGCGAATAGAGCAGCTTCTCTTACTAGATGCTCCAGATCGGCACCGCTATAACCCTCAGTTTTTTCCGCTATTAGTTCTAGGTCTACGTCATCAGCTAATGGGACTGATCGTGTATGTATTCTGAGAATCTCTAGTCTACTACGTTTATCTGGTGGTGGTACGTAGATTATCTTGTCAAATCTTCCTGGTCTTAGCAATGCTGGGTCAAGGATGTCGGGTCTATTAGTAGCAGCAATGACAACAACGTTGTCGAGTCTAATTAAACCGTCCATCTCTGTTAAGAGTTGACTAACAACTCTCTCGGTTACATGAGTGTCGCTTCCGAGACCTCTCATAGGGGCAATTGCATCTATTTCGTCGAAGAATACAATTGCGGGAGAATACTGTCTTGCTCTTCTGAATATTTGTCTTATTGCTTTTTCTGATTCTCCTACCCATTTGCTTAGTATTTCCGGCCCCCGAACCGCGATAAAATTAGCACCACTCTCAGTAGCAGCAGCCTTAGCCAACAAAGTCTTACCAGTACCAGGAGGACCAAAGAGTAATATTCCCTTGGGTGGCCTTATCCCCATTTTATCGAAGATTTCTGGGTGTTTTAGTGGCCACTCAACAGCTTCCCTCAACTGCTGCTTAACATCCTCCAAACCACCAATATCACTCCAACGAACCTCAGGAACCTCAACATAAATCTCACGCATTAGGCTTGGCTGGATAAATTTCATTGCTTCTAGGAAGTCCTTCATAGTAACTTTTAGTTCTCTTAGCTTCTCAGGTGGTATTGATTTCGTTACATCGATCTTGCCTTCCTTGATGAACCTCCTAAGTGCCGCCATTGCAGCTTCTTTTGCGAGTGCAGCTATATCTGCACCAGTATAGCCGTGGGTCATTTCTGCTAATTTGTCTAGATCTACATCTTCTGCTAATGGCATATTACGTGTATGTACTAGGAGTATTTCTTTTCTAGCTCTCTTATCTGGCGGTGGTATCTCTATTTCTCTATCGAATCTACCTGGTCTACGGAGAGCAGGATCTACAGCTTCCGGCCTATTAGTTGCACCTATCACTATTACTTTTCCTCTCTCCTTCAATCCGTCCATTAATGTTAGAAGTTGTGCTACTACTCTCTTCTCTACTTCACCAGTTACTTCTTCTCTACGTGGTGCTACTGCATCTATTTCGTCTATGAATATTATTGCTGGAGCATTTTCCTCGGCTTCTTTGAATATTTCTCTTAGACGAGCCTCACTTTCACCATAAAACTTACTCATAATCTCGGGACCGTTAATAGCGATGAAGTATGCTCCTATCTCATTTGCTAATGCCTTAGCTAGTAGCGTCTTACCAGTACCTGGTGGACCGTATAATAGTATTCCCTTTGGAGGCTCTATTCCGAGGTGCTTGAAGAGCTCTGG
This sequence comes from Desulfurococcales archaeon, assembly GCA_027043985.1. Lineage (GTDB taxonomy): Archaea > Thermoproteota > Thermoprotei_A > Sulfolobales > WANQ01 > JALWGO01. The sequence goes on along the minus strand of JALUDQ010000142.1, from coordinate 3,741 downwards.
ATGCTTTAGTGGTAGTTCTACTATTTCTCTAATCTTCTCTTTTGCTTCTTCTAGGTCTCCTATATCTTCCCAAGTGACTTTTGGTATAGCACGTGCACGTTCTAGTCTTTCTGGTGCTACGGGTTGCTTTCGAACAACTACTTCAGTATTAGTTGTGACATATACTGCTTGTGTTGGTTGTGTTGATACGACTACTAGTTTTACTGCTGTATTGAAGATTGGGATTACTAGTATTTCGCCACGAGAGACTGGTTTTCTTAATAGTAGCCTTCTCACATATTCCACGAAGTCCTCTCCAAACATTATGGGCTCCGTTGGCGCTAGCACTACTTTTTCAGCTGGTTTTACTTCAGCCTTACGTATAGTGACATACTCTCCTACACTCACACCTAAGCTCTCTCTTATGTAGCCATCTATTCTTATAATTCCCTTGCCATCTTCGGGACGTAAGGGAATTACTTGTGCTACTACTTTGCCCTTAGGGCCCTCTATCTCGATGAAGTCACCAGTCTCTATGCCTAGAGCGCTCATGACATCTCTTGGTATTCTAGCGATTTTTCTTCCAACATCCCTTGATAAAGCTTCTGCTACACGGAGTCTAATTTCTCTCGACACGTTACCTCACACTCTGTTATAGTTCTACTAAACTGGTTAAAAACCATTGATTAAATAACCTAATTACTATCTAATTAACACTATAATTACCCAATAATATATATTCCCTAACATATATATTAAGAAAGGGTGGAATGAATGGTTGAGAGAGTTAAAACTGGCATACCTGGAATGGACGAAATACTCTATGGAGGAATACCAAAGAGAAACATAGTATTATTAGCTGGAGGACCTGGAACGGGAAAGACTATCTTTGGACAACAATACCTATGGAACGGATTACAAATGGGCGAGCCCGGTATATATGTTGCATTAGAGGAGCATCCGGTTCAAATACGCATAAACATGAGGCAATTCGGCTGGGATGTAAGAAAATACGAGCAAGAAGGACTCTTCGCAATAGTTGATGCATTTACTGGTGGAATAGGTGAAGCTGCTAAGAGGGAAAGATATGTTGTGAGAGATCCAACAGATGTAGGCTTATTCATAGACACGTTAAAGGAGGCCATAAGAGATACTGGAGCCGTACGTGGAGTAATAGATTCAGTATCTACTCTATACCTTACAAAACCCGCTGTTGCCAGAAGTATCGTTATGATGTTAAAGAGAGTTCTAAGCGGTATGGGCGTAACAACCATATTAGTAAGCCAGGTATCGGTAACCGAGAGAGGATTCGGAGGCCCTGGAGTAGAACATGCTGCTGACGGTATCATAAGATTAGATCTAGACGAAATAGGAGGGGAGCTAAAGAGAAGTCTAATAGTATGGAAGATGAGGGGAACCAAGCATTCAATGAGAAGACATCCATTTGAGATAACAGATAAAGGCATAATAGTCTACCATAACAAAGTGTTAAAGATAACACGTGGAGGTATATCTGAAGTAACATTAGGCGAAGAGTAGACTTTTACAAACATTTTTGAAAAAGTGTATTATTTTTCTAAGCGGGTTATTGTATGATTTTACTAGAGAATATAACCTTTAAATCCCTACTTCTTTACCTATAATCTGTAGTAATAAAGATACGAGTTGGGTGCATTAATGGGTTACCGATTAGAGACTCACGGTATATACCGGTATGCATGCCCCAACTGTGGTGGCGAGATATCTGATTTAAGATTATTCTATGGTCTTCCTTGTAGTAAGTGTTTACCAAAAATAGAGTTAAAGAGGTACGATGTACTAGAGCTAGGCAATATCTTACGCAAACACGGTATACTTAAAGAATATAAGTGGTTCTACGAAACTGAGAAAAAGCTTAGAAGAGTTGAAGAGTTCTTCAATAAGGCTACGGGAAGTAGGTTTTGGAGCGCTCAACGCACATGGGCTAGAAGAGTACTACGCGGTAAAAGCTTCGCCATAGTTGCCCCGACTGGCGTTGGAAAAACAATGTTTGGTTTAGCAATGTCTCTTTTCTTAGCTAAAACCGAGAACGCTAAATCATACATTATTGTCCCAACAACCCCACTGGTAATGCAGGCTGAGAAAAAACTAGTTGACCTAGCAGAAAAAGCTGGAGTCAATGTGAGAGTCCTTGCTATCCACTCGAGACTACCTAGGAAAGAAAAAATAGAACGGTTAAGCAGACTACAAGCGGGAGATTTCCATGTGCTTATAACTACTGCGAGGTTCCTACAGCAGAACTTTGATAAACTTATTGGAACACGTTTTAGGTTCTTATTTGTTGACGATGTTGACGCTGTATTAAAGAGTAGTAAAAGTATAGATCTTTTACTAATGTTAATGGGCTTCGATGAGAAAGACATTGAAATGGGATTTGAGTTAATAAAGCTTAAGAGAGAACTTGCAAGACACCTTTCCCGCAATGATAAGGAACTTATAGATAAATTAGATAAAAGAATAAAGGAGTTTGAGAAAAAGATAGAGCACAAGAGAAAGAAACTGAAGACAGTACTCATAGTTTCAACAGCAACGGGTAGACCTCGGGGAACACGTGTCAAGCTCTTTAGGGAGCTATTAGGCTTTGAGGTCGGTTCACGATCAGAGTTCTTAAGAAACATTACTGATTCGTATGTAGAGCCTCGTGAAAGCATTGAAGAAGCTGTTGGTTCTCTTGTAGATAAGTTGGGAACTGGTGGACTAGTATTTGTGCCTATAGATAAAGGAATAGAATATGCGGAAAAATTGGCCGAATACATATCGGAAAAAACAAGGTATAAGGCTGGCGCATTTCACTCAAAAGCGATTAAGAACCTAGACTTGTTTATAGAAGGAGAGATAGATGTACTAGTAGGAGTTGCCACATATTACGGAGTAATGGTCCGTGGTCTCGATCTACCTGATCGTATTAGATATGCTGTTTTCGCGGGAGTTCCTAGACTTAAGTTTAGTACCCAATTAGAAGATCCTCATCCAGTAAACATATTTAGGGCGTTAACTCTTCTAAGAGAAGCTGTGAGTGACGAAGAGAAACAGAAAGTAGAAGTAATGATAGCCCGCTTAAGAAGACACTTACAAAGACTATCTGCAGCGGCATTGGCTAAACTAGCTGAGATATTGAGAAGTGGACAGGGACCACAATCAAGGATAGATCAAGACTTTTATGAGGCATTAAACTATGTTAGAGAAATGCTGAAACGCGAAGATGTAAGAAAGAGGCTAAAGGAGAACCCCGAGCTCTCAATAATTGAATCCGAAGATAAAACCTACATCCTTGTACCCGATGTGATGACCTATATTCAAGCAAGTGGGAGAACAAGTAGAATGTATGCAGGAGGACTAACATATGGGTTATCAGTCGTAGTAATAGATGATGAACGCTTGTTTAGAGGATTAACTAGGAGAATAAAATGGATAATTGAAGACATAGAATGGAAGAATTTCAACGAGTTAAATATCGATGAAATCATAAAGAAGATAGACGAGGACCGAGCAAGAGTAAAGGAGATACTAAGTGGAAAGATAAGAGCAGAGATAAAAGATCTAGTAAAAACAGCATTAATGGTTGTAGAATCACCCAATAAGGCGAGAACTATAGCTAACTTCTTCGGTAAACCCAATGTGAGAACCATAAATAATGTCTTAAAAGTATATGAAGTAACTACAGGAAACCTAATATTAATGATAACTGCAAGTGGAGGCCATGTATACGATCTAGTAAAAGAT
>JALUDQ010000141.1 GCA_027043985.1 Desulfurococcales archaeon | reverse complement strand
GGTCTTGTTGAATTATTAAAAATCGTTTAGCGTTAAAAGAAAACTTACTCTCTCTTGTATGGTCTACCAACATATCTTGGCGGTCTTGACTTTCCTATGAGTCCTGCTACAACTGCTAGTGTTGCTATATAGGGTATAGTGTTCATGAGTGTTACTGGTATCACTGCTTTAACTGCTGCCATGTTCTTAATCCATTCTCCAAGTGTCCAGAAGAATCCGAATAGTAGACCTCCTCCTAGTGCTAGTAGTGGGCTCCAGTTAGCAAAGTTTACTAATGCTAGTGCAATGAAGCCCCTTCCTGCTGGTAGTTCTTTTGTTATAGCTGTTAGCCAATCTATGCTTAGGAATGCTCCAGCTAAACCTGTTAGTGCTGCTCCATAGATTGTTGCTAGTAATTGTACTCTTTCAACATTTACTCCCACAACGTCGGCTGCCTCAGGGTTTTCTCCTACTGCTCTAACCTTTAATCCTATACTTGTACGGTAAAGTAGGTAGTGAGTTCCAATAGCGATTAGTATCATCGCTATGAATATCGGACTTATATTTATCACTGGTAGATCTGGCACCTTAGCGGCATCTGGTGGTGTATGGTATCCTCTAACTCCCCATACGGCTTCTATACCGAAGGCTACTCCTCCGAGAGCGAAAAGGTTTATGCCTAGGCCGCTTATAATATGGTCTCCTTTGAGGTAAGCTGTTATGTATCCGTGGATTAAGCCTATAAAGGCTCCCGTAGCAACACCTGCTAATACCCCTACTAGGGGATTCAACGTCATTTCAGCTGCTACTACAGCCATGAACCCCGATATTAGCATTATACCCTCTAATCCTATGTTAACTATTCCCGCTCGCTCATTGAATATTTCTCCTATAGCGGCAAGTACTAGGGGTGTCATTGCGAAGGTTGTTCCTTCTATTATATCTATTATCATGTCTAGTTCAGACAACTTTTACCTCCCTCCTAAAGATTTTCGATCTAATCAACCTAACAATTCCGGGAACAGCTAATGCGATAATTATTATGCCTTGAACAGCTTTAACCATCTCCAACGGGACATTAGTTACAATTTGCATACCACGAGCACCAGATGATAATGCTCCAATAAATATTGCTGCCGGAATTATTCCAAGTGGATGATTAGCACCGAGAAGCGATACTGTAATTCCATCAAAGCCTAAGCCTACAAGGTTCGAAAGACCTGTTGTTATCGCGTAGCTTGGAGGTCTCCCTGCAATCTCGCATACACCAGCTAGTCCAGCCGCTATTCCCCCTATTATGAAAGCCCAGAGCATGGTCTTCTTCGGATTAATACCACCATATCTAGCCGCTGAGGGATTCAAACCAGTTGCTCTAATCTCGTAACCTAGTACCATATACCATAGTAGGTAGAATGCTATTCCAACAAACACTAATGAAACAATAAACGATGCGGAAAGCTCTGTACCCTTTATTAGAATGGGTAGTCTTCCCGCTGGAGGCATACTGATAGTTTTTGAGGCGTCAATAGGGTTAGGGTACACGTATACTCTAGCATATTCTACGATCCAGAAAGCAATCCAGTTCAACATTATAGTTGATACTACTTCGTTTACTCCACGATAGACTTTAAGGACACCAGCGATGAGTCCCCACGCAGCCCCCATTAGAGAGCCAATAATCATTGCTAGAGGGAGGTAGAGGGGGCCTGGTAGGCTCCAAGACGCGACTATTATTGCTCCGAGAGCACCCATATATAGTTGTCCTTCTGCTCCAATATTGAATAACCCAGCTCTTACGCCAACGGCAAAGGTTATCGCCGTTAACATCACGGGTGCCGCGAAACTCAATGTCATTGCTATATAGTATGGGTCTGTTAGAGAGAAAGAGTATTCGAACATCGCGATATAAGCGGCTATGGGATCATATCCTCCAAGCCACATCATTATACCAGCTATAATGAAGCCTACTATTATTGCAACAACTATTTCAGCTACTCTCTCAAGTTTTTCCTTAAATATTATCCAGAACTGGGAGCTAGGCATAGATCCTAACACCCCCTCATTTTATTTAACTACTTGTCACCGATTGAGATCTTGTTCCCGTTGATATTTGCTCCATCTTGTATCCTCCCATCATTAAGCCTATTCTCTCTTCAGTTAATTCTTCTGGTTTCGCTATGCCCATGAACTCTCCCTCATACATCACCGCCATGCGGTCGCTTAATTGGAGTATTTCGTCTAGATCGGCTGATACGAGGAGTACTGCTTTACCCTCATCCCGCATTTTAATTAATAATTTTCTTATATATTCTGTAGCCGCTACATCGAGTCCTCTTGTAGGCTGAGCGGCAACTATTACTTGAGGAGACTTGCTAAGCTCTCTACCTACAACAAGTTTCTGCTGGTTTCCACCACTCAGGCTTCTTGCTGGGGCTCTTGTGCCTGGTGCTACTATTTCGAATTTCTCTATTATTTCACGTGCATGTTTATCTATTACTCTCCACTTGAGATTCAGTAGACTCCCCAGGAATTTCTTGAGCCTATGTATTCCGAGTATGCTGTTCTCAGAAACCGTCATATCTAATACTAGGCCTAGCTTATGTCTATCCTCTGGTATATGGCTTAATCCGAGACGGTAGAGTTCGCTTGGAGACTTATTTGTAACATCCTTTCCCATAAGGATTACTTGTCCCTTCTCTACTCTCCTCAACCCCGTTATCGCTTCAACAAGCTCTGTTTGACCATTCCCCTCTACGCCAGCGATGCCAAAGATTTCGCCGGAATATACTGCAAAAGATAATCCCTTTACAGCCCATTCTCCGAGATCATTTTTAACCCATAGATCCTTGACCATCAAGACCGGTTCACCGGGTTTCGCGGGCTTCTTCTCTATTTTCATAACCACTTCTCTACCAACCATCATTTTCGCGAGCATTTCTGGTGTTGCTTTAGCTGTCTCTGTTCGGCCTACGACTTTACCTCTACGTAGAACTGTTATTCTATCTGTTACTTCGAGGACTTCTCGGAGCTTGTGGGTGATGAATATTATTGTTTTGCCTCTTTTCTTTAACTCTTTTAATGTATGGAATAACTCTTTAGTCTCTATTGGTGTTAGATTAGTTGTTGGCTCATCAAGTATTAGTATATCTACATTACGGTAAAGCATTTTTATGATCTCTATACGTTGACGAACACCAAAGGGGAGATCTTCAACTAGCGCGTCTAAGGGTACTTTAAGCCCCGTCTCCTCCATGAGCTTCTCAATCTTTTCTCTACTAGCCTCACGACCCGGAAGACCTAATACTATGTTCTCGTAGGCTGTAAAGGCTGGTACTAGTGCTAGGTGCTGGTGAACCATTCCTATACCATGTTTTAATGCTTCTGAAGCACTTTTGAAGGAGACTTTCTTGCCAGCAATATAGATTTCTCCACTCGTAGGCCTTAGTAGACCAGACAATATTTTCATTAAGGTAGTCTTTCCAGCACCATTTTCACCTAGTAGGCCATGTATCTCACCTTTTCTTACCTCAAAGTCTACTCC
>JALUDQ010000140.1 GCA_027043985.1 Desulfurococcales archaeon | reverse complement strand
GGTGTTCTGTCTTAGCGTTAATAGCTAATGCCACCGTATAAGCCATGGTGACTCTTCCAGCACTACCCTTTGGTAGTGGAGCAATATCCCAGTCGACACCATACTTGAAGTCTGGGTACTGGTCTGCTAGGAAGGGTATCATCCAGTTACCGCTTATAACCATAGCTACTTTCTGGCTACCAAAAGCATCTCCAAGCCAGCCAGCTCCAACGTCTCCTGGAGAGACAACATAGGGTGGTAGGCCAGCCTCTTCTCTCTTTACCTTGCCCTCATAGTATAGGTTAATGTACCATGCCATAGTCTCTTTTACAACCGGGTTGTCAAACCATGAGGCGTCGTCGGGGCTTGCAAACCATGGTTTTGGTGCTCCATTGCTTAACGCTACTGGTACGTAGCGGTTGAATCCTCCTAGATAGATTGCTAGTCCTGGTACACCAGTCTTATTGGTTATTATCTTAGCGTATTCTAGTAGTTCATCCCATGTTTCTGGAGGCTTGGTTAGCCCGGCTTGTTCGAACAATTTCTTATTATAGAATAGTATTAACATGCTCCAGTCCTTAGGTACACCATAGATTTTGCCATCACTGCCCTTGAAGGGTTCTAGTAGGAAGTCGTAGAACTGGTTGATAAAGTCCTTGCCCAATAAGTCTTCTACTGGATACAATGCTCCCTTCTCAATAAATGTTGGTGCCCACGATGAGTCTAAGTAGAAGACGTCTGGTGCTACACCAGCTCCAAAAGACGCTAGAATGTTCTCGTGGAACATCTGGGTTATTACTTCGTATTTAACCTCTATATTCGGATATTTCTGCTCGAACTCCTTTATTATCTTCTCATAGTTTTTCATCTCTGTTTCTCCAGCACTCCATCCAGCAAATCTTATGAACACTTTCTCTACGGGTGTTGCCGTAGTTGTTGTTACGACTTGTGTTTTTGTCGTAACGGCTGTCGTAACCATTGTTGTGACTTTAGACGTAGTGATAGTTGTTGGAACAGTAGAGGTTACAGTCTCCTTAACAGTAACTGTTGTTGGAGAAGGCGTTGCCGTTGGTGTTGTCTGGGCTGGCTTCTGACTAGTCATATACCATGCCGCTACAGCTATTATTATAATGACGATAACTAATCCTATTACAAGAGTAGACGTCTTGGCTTCTGCCTTAGAGGGCTTCAACCTATACACCTCCCCCTAGGAGAAAGAAGCTAGTCTCCAATAACTTATTACTGAGAGGTAGTATATATTCTTTGCCCGCCAAGTAGATCATAACCATAACGTAGAGTTAAAAGGAGAAGACGATAAGTTGAAGACTTCAACAATGATATCATTCCTAAAACTAGCGATTTTTGTAGAATTAATAGATAGAGATACTGAAGAAATAGTCACTAAGATTGAACGTGGAGATGACAAGACTAAGAGATTTGATTATTGCACTTATACTATGGCATGCAAGATTTAGTGGTCTATCAAGTTATTGTAGCTTAGTATTCTTATGCCATACTTTCTTGATATCTCATTTGACAATTTCCTGATATCACTGTCTTCGGTGACGAGGTCTTCTTTTAGAGTTATAGCTGTTGCAAGTATTATACAGTCTATGTAGTCGTCTAGTATTTTTCGCAGATTATGTGCTTCTCTAACAACGTCTCTACGGTAGAATGGGATAATTCTGAAAACACGAAGTATTACTTTTACCGCTTTGGATACATACTCAGGGTTTACACCTAGCTTTGAAGCCTTAGCTTGTAGCTCAAATAATGAGATAAGACTAACTCCTAGGTCACTGAAATCTACTCCCCTAATTTTTCCATCAGCTATAGCTCTAAGCAGATCATATTTTACACTAATCCTGGCCAGGGGTAGAAGATATGTTGTATCAATTATCAACGATTTTCAGCTCCTCTACTCAGTTTTTTCCGGAATACGTTGAATTCCTCCTCATCTACGTGGAATTCTTTCTCGGAATACAATAGCTCCAACAACTCGTTCCTCGCACCTAGTTTCTCCTTCAACAATTCGTTCAATACCTTAGAGATACCCTTAGTTGAACCATACCTCCTAATGCTCTCTAATACAAGCATCTCATATACCTCGTCGTCAAACACTACTGTAGTACGCTTAGGCATACAAGCACACACCCATACAAACATACGAACTATCTAATTAAAAACTTACATATACAGACAACTACAATACCTATCTCTTAGTACTATATTACAGGTTAGTAAAGTCCATGAAAGAAATCATTTTTACGAAACACTTTTATGTAATTTCCCTGGTTTCAATAACACGATAATTTAATTACATCTATTATACTAGGTTTTAGAATTAGAGGAGGAAGCTATGGTTATATTAGAGGGTATACTAAATGATGTAGAAATAAAGGATTTTAGAGCTATAACTAACCTTAGGATCCCCCTTACAAAAATTAATGTATTCGTAGGAAGAAATAATACTGGCAAGACCACTATAATCGAAGCATTAGCAATGCTATTATCATCATTTAATGAATACAAAGACTTTGTTGGAGGTAATATTCTAAACTTAATTATGCAATACAGGGGCGAACCTAGATATCTTATAAGGATGAATAGACCTTATGCTATGATTTCAGCTACACTAAATACAGGAGATAAAATAACTCTCTACATTTTAAAAGATCTAGAAAAATCCAAGGAAGTAGACCCTACTGTTGCGAATAAAATAGAACAAGCATTAGACCAAATAGCCGATTCTATGTACCAAAAAGAAATCAACGAAATTGAACAGAAAATAGAGAGACTTAAAGACCACATAAAACGTTATCCTAAAGACTCACCTAGAGCAAGAAGCTTAGAGAAAGAAATCAATGAATACCAGCGTAAACTGGATGCATATTACGAAAATAGAGACGATATACTATTTTCATTAAAATCTAATCTAAGAGATGAGATTATATTATACGCTGCCAATCTAGTCAATGACACAGTATCTAATGTATATTTACTATTGAAAAAGCACCGCTACTTTGTACTAATAGAGGATAGAGAAGTAAGAATAGAAAAAGTCAAGTTTACAGATATAGAACTACAACCTATATATGCGAGAATGTATAGAGAGAAAAATCTCATTGAAAAAATTGATGATCTACCTATAGATCGGGTTATAGAGTTAGTTGAAAGATTGCGTACACTTATACCATACTTCTATGATTATAGGAAAGGTATGGTCATATTTAAGTTTGATGAGAGAAAGGAAATTGTTCCAATAAATGCCATTGGCGATGGCTTATTAGCATTGCTAGAATTATTTACACCAAGTATTTATGGTGTAAAAATTAATCTAATTGAGGAACCAGAGCTACACATGCACCCAGGTTTTCTAGAGAAATATGCTCAAGAGCTAGCTAAGTTTTCGAAGAAGCATGATATCCAGTATATAATGACTACTCATAGTTTGGAGTTCTTAGAATACCTACTAGATAACGCTAGACAACAAGGATTATTGAACGATATAAGTATTATTAGATTGTATAGGTTACCAGACGGTGAAATA
>JALUDQ010000139.1 GCA_027043985.1 Desulfurococcales archaeon | reverse complement strand
GTTGGGAGGAATAGTCTTGCTTGCTCGGTAAATATTGGCATAAATTTTCCTAGATCGTTCATCGTTGCCTGGTAGACTAGGCTGAAAGGCTTTACTTTCAACAATATCTTTCTATCCATTCTATGATCAATTAGCTCTACATCTATTCCCTCTACAACATATCGCTTACCACCATCCTCTCTAACGCTTAAATCAACACTAATCTCCCCCATACTTAGCCCTAGACCACTAAAAGTCTTGTCAACATAGTCTTCACCTAATACTTCTCCAACAACTTGTTTTAACTCATCAATTGTTTTCACGTTGCTTTTATCAACTCTACTATCTATTATACTATTTAACTGATTCATATTCATATAACTACTTGTTACTGGCAAGACTACTGTGAGTTCATCTAAAGGCTTGTAGAAAGCTTCGTCTTCTCCTAAATTATTATTCGGGAACAATAGGTCTAGATAATCTCCTTGCAGGTCGAAAGCAATTATTGTAGGCTTCACATTATCGAACTCGCGGCTTAGTGATAACGCTGTATTCTTTAACAATACGGTCTTACCGCTACCAGTAGTACCAACAACAAGTACGTGGTGATAAAGAGCTTCTAACGGGAGCCTCACCAATACATTTTTCAAAACAATATTGCCCGCAGCCAAGTACCCTACAACAGCACCCTCACTAGGCAGTCCAAGTAACCTCAAAGTTGCATTAGAGCTAGGCATTATTACGGGGGAGCCAGGCTCAATGGGTGTTAGAGCTGGCCTAGGTTCACTGAGAACTATTTCCCTACCATTTAACCGGACTTCTGCTTCTGCTATCAATTCTACTCTAAGGGTCAGTGGTGTTTGAAGAGTTGAAAAATCGCTTGTGCTATAGTATATTGCCCGTATATTCATTATCGACAATAAGTCTTCTCTACGATAACCAACTATTCTCCCAAGAACAATATTATGTGCCAGCGGGTTAACTATGCCTAGGAGGCCTCCAATAGAGAAAACCCTAATATCATCTGCCTTAACGTATTCTTGGAATGGTATTTCTATCCATACAAGCCTCTTATCCTCCTCTACTTCAACGGGCGATACCCTCGTAATATGGCCGAGTACTCTCCCATCAGCTGAGACTTTTTCTGCGAGTTCTTCTGCTTCTCTAATAGCCTTCTCCAATGATTCTAGAGGGGATTCCAAGGGGATACACCGTTCTAGGATATTATTCTTCTAGTTCTCTCATAATATCTACTTCTCTCCCTAACTCGTCATACGCTATGCTTAGAATACCGCTGAGGTATTCTCTAAGTAGTAGGTATAGGGCTGCTGTAGTCTTCCGCGACGCCTTATCTACTAGTTCTATACCCAAGGGTATTCCGCGTAGACTAGTATTTTCCAAAAGCTCTACTATAATCTTCTCGACTACTTCTCTCCTCCCACTATAGTCTTTCTCTAATACCTCTACCCTATACACATTATAGCCATGTATTGTTCTACGAGCAATATAGTAGAAGGCCTTTGGCTCCAATAACTTATTATCATATCTCACGTAGAAGGGGCCGAGGATCCACCACTCTCCTATTCTAGGTTTAACCTTCTTCTCAACAATGTATTCAACTATTATGGGGTCGGGGACATTGCTTATCTCTTTACCTGTTAAATCCTTGATTAGCCTCCTCACCTCATTGTTTCTCCATAATTTCCTACTATATTCTGTTCTCTTAACGAATCCTAATACAAGCGTGTTCATGGAATGGATTATTTCTAAGCGCTTCTTTATTAGCTCTAAGAATGCCTTGGCATATTTGTTATTATTTGAATAGAATATGACCTCTGGTGTAGGATATATTGGACCATCTAAAACAACCACATGGTCTCTAGGTACTAGTTCTCTTAGAGCCCTATTCTCCATGTCAAGTCTAAGTTCGTCACCAATATTATCGTCCTTGTACTCTTCATCATAGTATACTCCACACGGATTCTTCACTCGTACTATATTTGAGGTCTTCTCAATTCTCTCAAGTACTGGTCTAATACTCTTAACTGCTATAAACCTCCAGTTAACAATATTGTGAGGCTCTACTACTAGGCCTCTACGAGTCTTAACTGCTACAGCCGATATAGTTACCCTTAAAGGATTGAAACCTATACTCCTAGAACTCGAATCAATAAAAACTAGTGATGGCTCAAAACCTATTTCCCCAGTATTTTGAGCTACCTCACTAAGACTAGCCAATAACTCCTCTGAACCGCCTCCAACTTCTACTATCCCCCTCATATCTAGTACTTCGTCAAGAGTCCTATGAGCCTTCTCAACTATAACGTCTTCTAGCCCCTCTCTTATCTTCTTAAAAACCACTTGTAATTCTTGTAAGAGAAATGTAAGCGGCTTACCCTCCATCTCGTTAAGCTTATTATTTGAACTCATCTTCTAGTCTTCCCACAATAGTTTAACTTATCGGCTAGAGTAGTCAACTATTATGATTTGACGAGAGCCTAGAAAAACCCTCCGCAGAGAATATATTCTATGAGGAGAGCGTAGTGAACCATAACAATACCATTGTTACACCAGTAATGGTTAAAGTCTACCTCCAATGCCCTAGACAACTCTGGTTATCTTATAAGACATGGTATAAGCCCGTAACACAGGCAATGGTTTATGGTAAGAAAATACATGAGAAGATACCGTGGAACGAGATAGCTGGTAAGATAGGTGGGAGTGAGGTAAAGAGTAATGTCGTATTAGAGTCAGAGAGGTACGGGCTTCGTGGAGTACTAGATGCTCTAGTGAGGGTTAGTGAAGAGTGGAGGCCTATAGAATACAAGCACCAGACCGTTATCGGTAGACCCGAGAAAATCCAGACAACCCTCTACGCAATACTTGTAGAAGACACATTAGGACGACCGGTGACCAAGGCCTATATTGTTACACCAGTAAGAATACATCATGTCAAGATTACTGGCTCGCTTAGAGAAAAAGCCCTAAGAATACTAGAAGAAACAGTAGAGGTTCTCGAGAAACCACTACCTCCCCTACCTAGACCAAGCAAGTTGTGTAAGACTTGTCCCTTCAAAAACTATTGTTACATATAGGGGATCCACCTATTTTTCACGGTATTAGGGCTATGCTAGTAGAGTATTATTTCGAGTAGTCTTCTAGCCCATGGTGATAGCTTGTTGCCTTCTACTCGTAGCCCTATCTTGTCTAATAGTCTTCTCTCAGCCTTCCCTATCCATCCCTTCAAAGCGTTTTCTAATAGCTTCCTCGCGTTATCGTCTATTCTTAGGGGTATTACTGGTAGTTCTACTATATCCTTCATAACCTCGTGTATATAGTATACTGTATCTATCCCCAAGAGGCCCGCCGCTACTAGTATTGCAGCTGACTCTGGCTTAAAGCCTCCAGTAAGATTTGCTAGAATCCTATCATATCCTCTACTCTTCCTCAATATCTCTTGTTTTATCAATGCTATTAGGTTGAGTATTCCCTCAGAAAAATCTACCCCCAGCTTCTCAACTCTATATGCTTCAACTCCTCCTATCACGTGGCCCCCGATACCCCATGTCTTAGAGATGTCTTGGCCTACCATATCCTTCAAGTATTCTTCTATAATCCTCACGCAAAACCATCCAGCACCAGTATCAGTACCCAACAATACTATATGGTGGCTTACCCCTACAACACCGTTCTCCTCTAGTCGTTTAAGGTATCCTATAAACGCGTTGAGTTCAGCACTAGCTCTACGAGGCGATCCAGAAACAAAGCCCAATACAGCTCTGAATTCTTCTGCACCAGGTATAGCCCTATTACCAGCCTCCAAGTCCCCACTACTACGTGGAGGAGCCATAGCCCATGCTCTAAGCTTCTCCCTAATATCCCCGCTTATACTCTCGCTCATAGATGCATTACGTATAATATTCGTGCCAACTGTAACCAAGTGAAGAAAAGAAAGCATTCCAGTCAACCCCCTCTCTTCTTCCAACTAGATAGAATAGTATACGGCAACCCTATTTAAGACAACGTAACTTAGGCTAAGCGAAACTAAGGCATAATCATAGGCCTAGGAGTATATCGCTTCTCTCAACAGTCTTGATTTCAACTCCCATCTCTTCTGCTAACTCCTTAGCTTTACGATCTACTATTCCAGCCACAATTACTAGTCGTGGCTTCACCCCCTTTACTTTCTCGTAGAGTTTTCCTATCTTGTAGAGTTCTGCTACATCAGCTTTAGAACACCATGACTTAACCTCTACCAGGATGTGTTCTTTATCTCTTATAGCTACGTCTACTTCAACTATAGCTGGGTGTCCGTAAACTATTCCCTCGGAATCATGGTATATCCAGCTCTCTACTCGCGCAACACCTAGAACCTCTTCAACAACATATCTCATAGCCTCCCTAAAAGCATGCTCAGATAAAACGCCGAAACGATGAGCTATAACCAGCATTATCCTCCTAGTATCCTTCAACTCCTCTTCTAACCTAATAATCCTCTCTTCTAGTTTTTGCTGCCTCTCCTCAAGCCTAGCAAACCGTTCCTCGAGCTTAGCAAATCTCTCAAGGATCTCCTTAAACCCGAGCAAACCCATTAAAGCATAACGGAACTCCCTATCCTCCTCTAATGTCCTAAGGATGCGCTCCTTGTCCTCTCGTGACAGGGTAGCCAAGCCCACTCCTCCCACTCCTATATTCTAAGCAACCATTTATATAATGATACTAGATCTTGCTCTTGCTCTCCTATATGTATTTAACATAATTTATTTCGAATTGTCTTATTATAAATATCAATTCTCAAATGTATTCTAATGTTAACTAAACTGGCTTTCACTATTAATAATTTAGTAATGTAAGCACGAACTAGTACCAGTGATATATCAACGGACTTCCAGATTATTGTATTCAATTAGGAAACACAAACACTCACCCCAATATATAACAAATTATGTGAAAGTCGTAAAAGATATACAATTAAAATAAAGACTATATAATTTACATTCATAGTATTATTATTTTCTATATAATACAATACGAAAACACCAAGAAATATAAATACTACAAGAGGTAATATAAGGTAAGTGAAAAGAATAGAAAAACCTGCTATGGGTTCACGACTATAATACTCATGGTCTCATTTACAATTCTATTATCAATTATTCTATTGACGGTTAACGTTACATTAAGTGCACTGCCCGTTAGATTATTAAGTACTAAAATATCGTTATTATATGTTGTGCCATTTACTTTCCAGACCATATTTACGATATTATCATAGCTACGTAGAACCGGGAATAGATAATATGCATTTTTGCCAGGGATCTTATATGCCATTATATTTAGTGATTCATTTGTGCCGAGAATCTTATACCAATCGCCTGGAATATAAAAACCCTTAACAACTGTCACTAGGTATTCCCTAATATTCTCATGTTTATGATATTTGTCCCCCTCATATATGTATGTGAGTCTTAGTTCATTGCCTTTTTTCAGAACCACATACCTATTACTATCCTTCAATATATCACTTATGTTAACTAAACTATTATTAACTCGTAATATTGCCTCCTTCAGACCTAAAGGCCTTAATAATATTCTAGTCTTCAAAACATTAACTAACGAGATCTCCTTAACAAGAATATTTGCGGGAGTGTATAGTGCTATTATCAAGTTATTATCCTTATGCCTACAAAGATTAGAATCTAACTCTATAACGAACTTATCCTCAATATTATGAATCCATAATATGTCCTTTTTCAATAACTCGTTACCTAAATATATTTCTACGATTAAGGGAGACTTTGGCAAAACCTCAAAAGGAGAAATACTGGGGGCCCTGGATACCGTACTAATAACTATTCCTACATGGTTACATAATCTTCTTACTTCATTAATACTAAAGTTTAGTTTGTACCCATTATTAGATAACTCTATAGTAGAGTTCAATAATTCCCTTATATGTTTATAAATAACTATATTATTATTGTTTATCCCTATATCCATTGATCTAGGAATTCTTATAACATAAGTCTCTAGATTATTAATAAACACCACATTATTACCATTTTCATATACATTAAGCTTCACTATATTATCTTCGCCTATAATATTAGATATGTTATTCAAAATTATTATGTCCTTATAAGGTATATTTAATGACAGCCTATCTAGTGGTAATGAACTGGCCCAGAACCAGGATTCTGAAGGCTCCAATATTTTTGTTCTCGTATATAAATTGCCATCAGAACCATATACGGCAAGTATAGGACAGCCAGGATTCAGTGATAACGATGTTACCGTTAGGTAATTCCATTTTATACCCTCAGCTGATTGAACCCAATCTTCATATCTAATGTTTGATGACACAACTATTTTGCCGACCTCACTACCGGAGCCAGGTTTATTTGGATGAAAATCTACTAGACCATAATGCGTTATATAGGGTCCAGGACCTAAATCAGGTACTTCATTTATATATGCATGCATGCCAACACGTATTCCTATCTTATAATGTTTACCTGCATACATCGGTGCTGATAAACTAGTAACATAATTCCTTCGATGCATTATTATTGGTACCCAGAACCAATTTTTTCCGTCCTCATAGACATACCTTACTGTATATAAGAAAACACGTCTACTTACAAGAGCTTCGTTATCACGATCTATTACTTCAATAGTTCCTAGTATGCCTACTGATCCTAGTCTATATCCTAGAGGAATAAGAGGTATCCATGTGGGACTAATCAACGAAATTAGTCCATAACCATAAAACGTTGTTGAAGCAGTAATCGCATAACCTCCATCACTCTGCGGCGTATACACGATATACATGTATCCTATTGTTGAAGCATATCCTTGAACAGCTCTTTCAACAAATAAATGTATCTTTTTTGCTATAGGATCATAAGGATAAGACACTAATGTGGGATTATAATATGTTTCTGAATAACTAGTTATAGTAATTATATATAATTGTACAATTGTTAGTACTACTAGGATTTTTGCAAATATTAATATATGTCCATTCATTATTCGCACCGTTATCTATATAAAGATCCTGAGAAAAAAATTAACGGTAAAAGGATTATGACAGAATTAGCAAGAGTTGTTATGTACAAGAATTTGTCCATCTTGGCAGTAATCCTAATGCTGATGTTAACTATAGGCTATTGGTTTTCAACCATTATTCTAGCTTTCTCTGAAACCTCTCATGCATATTTATCTGATGATTTCTTAGCTAAGATAAGTAGTAATTACTTAAAATTACTTATTAGAGCTAATGGTATTGATACATTAAGAGCCATAGATGTAAGGTATAGATCCTTTCACTGCAACATAAAAGTAAATGTAGTAATATCCAATTTAAACAATACATCAGTTATTACAATTAATAGTAGTGGGCTAAGCTTGTCGACTATTAATGGTTTCCGATATAAATATTATAGGTTTAATACTACGTATTTTATAAATTGTCTTAGAAACTTATATAGTTCGTATGCTAAAAACATAATTTTAGGCCTTAAAGATTTAAGAATATACTCACCACTAGTTACACGCAACAGTTCTAAACTGGCTTTACACGAAAACTTTATGCATATATTAAAGTTCTTAGTACGTTATCCACTCTACGAGTTTAAAGATAGTGTATTTTTTGTTTGGATTAGAGTAGACCCTTATCTAGGCTATATTAGTGGTAATTATAACCTCAATATTAGGTTCTATGGTGATTCAATAGTATCATATAAGGTTAATCTTCAAGGATTGGCAAGTGATTTACCAATATTATGGGGTCCTAGCTTTGCTTGGCATAAAGGTATTAGGTATATTGAAGACCTTAAGATTAGTTTAGAAAGAATTGATGGTACTTTAAACTCTACGGCTATGGATATAGTCTTAGGGTTTGTTGAGTATAAAGTACCTAAAATAATATTGGAGATTGAAGATGAAAAAGGGAGAATTTTATTCATTAAGCCCTGGGTTGATATAGAAAATCTCTATGATATTCTAGCTCCACTTATAGTGAAACTAGTGAAAACTTATACATCACCTTTATTCGCTTACTTCGATTCTAATAGATTCTATATAGATAATACCGAACTTCTCATAAGTAATTATACTATAAGTCCAGGAATGACACTATCGTTTAATGCGAGAATTCAAGGTAGAATTACTGGACTTTATGGATTTGAGAATAGTCCATATTACTCGGTGTTTGGAAGTAGTAGTATTAGCATCAATGGTGAATCAGATACAATACTTCGTATAGAACGTGTTTCCGGGTCACATATAGATGTAGCTTTTTTACTATCAATGCTTCGCTTAAATACTGTACCAGAGCCCAGAGTTGATAAAACCTTATGTATGGATTTAATCGACTCTACTTGCTTATACCTAAGCAATGTTTCTAAGATAATATCCAATATGCGTAGGAAGATTGTAATAATACACTTAGAACGCACAAGCTTACTCCATAGCCAACTCTCTACTTATACAATAAATTACCCCGGAGTACTACCCTATATGGCTATAACTATAGGATACACTCCTAAGAATACATTCGCATTATATCCTGTCTACCCAGCTATAAGGATTGAGAATATCAGTAAAATTAGAGTAGAAGAACTTAAAGGGTATCCCGTAAGGACGACCGTAAACTACACAGTAAGGTATCCAAACAATATAACTTCAAATATAATTATTGAACCATTTTTCATGATACCGTTAAGGCTTCAAATTCAAACTAATAATACTATTTTATCGGGGTACCTACCTCCAAATAAGACTTATATGTATCGTATAGAAAACTATGAATATCTTTTAAATTTAACATCTACTAGCTGGTATCCTTATACATATCTTAGTTTAGTGAAAGTAGAATTTCCAGAAAGAACAGACATTGATAACGCTCTCATAATCATTGCATGCGGTAATGGTGCATGCAATGTTAATGTAACTAATAATACCATAACTATAACTACACCTTATAAGATTAGAATAATGTTCTTTATCAAAGGTGAAAGAAGAGCGATAACTAAATTACTTAGTAAGCATGTTAGAGTAATAGACTATTATGGTATTCATAGACTTGACTATCCAGGCATAATGTCAAGCTATATTCTGCCAAATAACACATCGATAGTATTTGGATGGACCTTACTTCTACCACCACGGAGCAATAATGTCAAGATAATATTTAGCTCGTTAAGCCCGATGATTAAGACCAATAGCATAGAGAGATTTTCGAAAACTATAACATTAAGTACAGATATCGAAGCAGAAGAAAATAATTATTTCAGGGCATTATTAGCACTATCTGTTATGATAATATCTGTAATACTATATATACTACTTAGATCTAGGTGATAGTTGATTTGAAGATTGTGGTAATAGTTATCTTGTTATTCTTGCTGTTTTCTTATTTTAATACTATAGCTATGAGTAAGGAGTTAAATCAAGGATTTCTTGTCTTAGTGGATAGGGGGTTTGTTAGGGTTTATTTTAGGGCTAGTGGTGTCTCTCTTAGTGGTTTGTCTATTGGTGATTGTAGCTTAAATATACCTTATGTTAGCTTAAATGGTGTTGGTTTTATTGATGTTAATAGTAGTGGTGTGTGGTTGACTACTAGTGAGGGTGTTGTAAAAGAGAGTGTTGATTTAGGTAGGGTTTCGGGGTTCCTTAAATGTGCTATGAATGTTTTAAATAGTGTTGAGCATAAGTTTACTATTACTGGTATTAGCGTCTACTCGTTTAAGTCTAAAGGTTCTGGTGGAGAGTTGAATATTGCTGGTAACCTAGAGTTTATGCGTGATTTAGGGTTTGCTGCAAATAATACTAGTTATGTATTAGTGATTGGTACACCTCTTGATGTTGATGTGAGTGGGGCTAAGGGTATGGTTGAGGTTGAAGGTAATAATGTTTTGCGCCGAGCAGTCGAGTTAAAATCTACTAGTAATGGTTTGTGGGGTATGATTACTCCTAGCATTGCATGGCTTAACGGCTTATACTATGTTAGAAGAGTTCATGTCTTGCTCACCATTGAGACTTATGCTGTAAACTTATCCGGTGACTTGGTAGCGTGTATGATTGGTTATCTAGTACCAGATGTGAAATTGAAGATTGTTAACGGTGCTGGTGAGGTAAGTATTACTCCTTGGGTAGACTACTATAATGTTACGAGAGTTCTAGGAGTTCCTAGATGCATTGTTCCCTATCCCTTATACCTACATTATATTAATGAGATTATGCTCCGAGAACCCGTAGAGCCTTGGCTTAAAGGTGTGGTGGAGCGAGGTGATATAGTAGAATATGTAGTCAATGCTAGCGGGGTAGTTGTTGGTGGTTCTAATTTCTCTAAGAGCCCGTATTCAAGAGTATTTGACACTACGGGTAGTATAGAGTTTGACTTAGAATCAAAGCTTATGTTAAATATATCAGATTATGGTGACCTATTGAATGCTAAGCTACAGTTACCATATAGGAACTTCAAGTATAATCCAGAGCCCAAAAGTTCTACACCGATATGTCTTGATGTTGTTGAATCAAGTTGCTTAATGTATACTAGTCCACTAAGCCCTACTACTCTAGGTGAGGAGGAGCTTGAGAAGATATGGAGTGAGCTTAGTAGAGGTGTTGACTTGCGCCTCTATACTACTACGTTATTCTATGATCAATTATCTAGTTATACTAGTATCTATGTATCACGTAAACCCTACTTGGCGCTAGCTTTAGGTTTAGATTCATATAATATCCCATTACTAGGCATTACCCCGAGAAACCTAAACAATATCTCGGTTATAGCGTTTAAACCCCAGCTCATAGTCTTAGATAATACATTAACCATACCGGTAATCAATACAACTATGAGTTTAGACAATAAATATTATTCAAATATTATAGTTGACTCGTTCTACATGCTACCACTACTCGTTAGAACCCATGCTAGTAACCTAACTATCACGTCCGCAACATTCACAACTAAAGGCTACATATCATACAGTTATAGGGTAGACTATAACTATACACTAAGGATTAACACGTTAAAGGGATTATGGAGAAATATTAGCGTAGCTATAACATCATATAAGCCTAAGACCATTAATAATAAGCTGCTTAACGCTACCATAGAGATAATAGCATCATGTATTGATAAATGCAGTATAAACAATACGGGTGGACTAATAAATATAGCGGGTAGTAATGGTAGGCCTATAAGACTAATAATTATCATCTACGGCGATGAAAGCGATGTTAGATTACTAGCCAATAACACTAAGATTTTCAGCGGATACGGTGAACACAATCTTAGATCTATTCTATTAGTTACTAAAACCTTACATACAGTTAATGGTAGCCTACTACTATTCTCATGGACACCCATGCTCCCCTTGAGGAACAATATTATAACAATAAGTATTACACCATATATTGTTGAAAGAAAAGGAATAGAAATAACTAAGACCAACTACCCATATAGATTACCCAATAAAGCTAACTCAACCATAACATCTACAAAAACAACACCTAGACAAAGTGAATTAGACTACATGTTAAAAACTTTGACAACTATAATAATAGCTACAATAATTATTGCAGCCTTATACCAGGCTGAGAGAAGGAGAAGGCACCATCTGCTGTGAGACATCCATTACAAAAGACCATGCGGGCACTTAGTCGCATTGGAATTAATAAAACAAGGATACCCATAGGTTAAAGTGAATACTATTCTATACGCCTGGATAACTTTATTTTTGATAACCTGGATTATCATAATTGTGGTTATCTTGTTTGTTGATAGGGAGGAGGAGTTAAGGGCTTTAAGGGATAGATTGGATAGTAGTGGTTTTGAATTAATAGTGATATATGGTAGGAGGAGGATAGGGAAGACTAGGCTTATACTAGAGGCTGTGAGGGATAGAGAACACGTATATTATTTAGCGGTAGAGGGTGATAATCTTAGATCCTTTAAGCGAGCGGCGTCTAGGGTTGTACCGGAGTTAAGATAT
The DNA here is from genome assembly GCA_027043985.1 of Desulfurococcales archaeon. GTDB lineage: Archaea > Thermoproteota > Thermoprotei_A > Sulfolobales > WANQ01 > JALWGO01. The sequence continues at coordinate 194 of JALUDQ010000139.1, read as the reverse complement.
GTTCAAGAAGACTGGGAGGCATACTTTAATTTCCTCAAGGACAGGATTATTGTTATAGACGAGTTTCCCAACCTGGTAAAAGAGGACCCGAAGATAGTATCACTGCTTCAACGCATAGTTGACTTATATTTAAAGAATACTAGGACTAAACTAGTACTCTTGGGTTCATCTATTTCAATGATGACTAGTAGGGT
>JALUDQ010000138.1 GCA_027043985.1 Desulfurococcales archaeon | reverse complement strand
GAGGATGTATATGAGAGGGCGGTAATAATTGATCCGGTGCGCCTCATAACTCTTCTAAAAAGCTATGAAGAAGTCCGTAGAGACTGGCTAATAGGATTGCTAGAGAAGACAGATCCTATATTAGCTGAGTATGTGAAAGAATACAATGCTGCCAATAATACGGGTGCCAAGGAGTTGTTACTTAATAGAATACGTGGAGTTCTCCAAAAACTAGTAGATAATGGTAGAATAGATATTCTATTACTTGTAGCAGAAGCACTCAATACTAGTACGCCATTAGGCTTCACTATTGATAGGATTAAACTGGCAGAATACTTGAACAATACGAGCCAAATACTTAGAAAATACCATGCACCAGGTATTGCTAAGATAATAAGATTGATGAAAACTATTAGTAGCGAACTATATCGTGGGGAAATAGGCTTAGCTTGGCAATACTTTACATTATTAAAAAACGAAGTGCTTAAACTCAACGTAACTTTAAGCTTCGAAGACGCGGTTAAGCTATCGTCTTTGCTCTCTATAACTGGGCTAACAATTAATGGAGCATACTTGAGTCTAGGCTCACTAAAATCTACTTCAAGTACGATTGCAGACATACTATCCTCGCAGAACTACGATGTTAAGGTGAAGGCTGCGAAAATATTAGCAGAACTCTCATCAAGCAAGGAGAGGAAAAGAGAGGTAAGTATAGGTGGAGAATCCTTTAGGGTATTATCAATGATTCTAGCGGTTAATGAGTCAGAGATAAATCTAAGCATGGTAGCGTTGAGACAACCCTTAACTAATATTCGAGGAGAACGTGTTTCCACGGTAACCGGTACCGCTAACCCTATTCTCTTCGTGGTAGTCTTGGCCTTAAGCTCTATAATAGCTGGAGTAATACTCTACTCAACAATACAATCACCTCTACCAACTACACAAGTGAGTACGCGGGAGGAAGTTTTCAGCGAGTTTCCTCTAAGAAAAGACAAGTATGCGAGAATCATAGTAGAATACTATATGAGAGCATTGAAGCTATTGTCATCTAAGGGTTATCCTCGACGTTATTGGGAGACTCCTCGCGAACACTTAGAGAGACTCAATGGGACAACTTGTTATGAACCGTTTAGCGTGTTAGTGGAGTTCTATGAGAGAACGGTATTTGCTGATGAGAGGGTAGCTGTCGGGGAAGAAGTATTAGACAAGTTGCTTGAGAGGATAGAGAAATGCCGTTAAAATGGTTTATATACGGCTTAGTTATAGTTGCCTTCGTCTTCGCTCTCTCATCCCCGGGTAGAATAGTTGAGATACAATACGCCCTCCATGCAGGTATGCCCTCTATATTTAACCCGGAATGGAATGGTACATCATATATGGGTGAACTATTATCTAGAACCGGGTATACTATTGTAGAATCCTATAGTGTAATTGACTCTATGGTTTTAGCTAAAACACATAGCTCAAAGAGAATAATATATGTCTACGTAGCGCCGTCGACACCCCTAGAGCAGAGAGACTACGAGCTAATAAGTAGTCTAATGAGAGATTATAGTCTAACACTAGTAGTTGCTGATGAAGCAAATACCTCCAATAACCTGCTGGGACGATTTGGCGTAAGTGTTTCTGGAGCAATCATTAGAACCTCCTATGGATCACCCTATCCAGTAGCATTATTTTATTTCAATGGTGTGAAAGATGTGGTCTTGTTAAATTATGCATCAAGTATAAGCTATACAGGAGACACCGTTGTTCTGGGAAAGACTCTTGACGGTAGGGTAGTTGGTATAGCTAAGCGATTAAGCAGTGATGACGTCTTGATAGTTGTAAGCGATAGTTCATTGTTCATAAACTTAATGCTTGCTAAGTCTTCAAGCTATATAAACTATACAAAACTTGTCCTAGACTTATTCAAGTATGCGAGCATGGGTTCAGAGCCTGCTGAAACCTTGATAATACTCGATGAAAGTCATTACCCTCCGCCTCCGCCGGAAAAAATAGCTGAGATAGCGGGTAAGGGATACATAGTCCTTCATCCCTTCATATTATTGCAGCTGGCTTCAACTTACTCCCTATACGTTGAGGAAACATTGTACGATAATCCAGTAGTTCTCTTAGGCTACTTAATCGCTGCGTTCTCAATAATATTAGTTGTCTATCACTTCATTAAAGCTTAAGCCTTGTTATAGCATTGAATACTACCCTGGATATACGGTCAACACGTGGAGCTAGTTCTCTTGCATCAGCAAAACCACTGGGTTCTACCAGGCTATCACTAACCATTAATACCGCGGCAGCCTTGAAGCCACGTATTAATCCTAGCGCAAATAGTGTTGCAACTTCCATTTCCACGCACACTACACCCCTACTACCCCATCTCTTAGCGAACTCCGGGTCTTCCGCATAGAAGGCATCGCTACTAAATACTGGTCCTAGAACGGCTTTTTCTCCAAGTTTTTCAAGCTCCTCTACTATTAGTCTCGTTAACTCAAAGTCCGGTGCAGTAGCCATACATGCTTCGGGAACATACATTCCAAGAGTAGCACCGCCATGGGGATAAGCTGCTCCCGTCGCGACGATATAGTCTCCTATCCTTAAGCCCTTTACTAGTGCTCCACAAGTACCTAGTCTTATAATAGCTTTAGCTCCGAGCATGTGGAGTTCCTCAAATACTATCGCGGCTGAAGGAGCACCTATGCCATGGGTGGCAACGGTTACTGGTACGCCATTGTATAAGCCAGTATATGTTAGGTATCCGCGGTTCTCATTAACTAGTCGGGGGTTCTCGAGATAATTCGACAACTGTTTTACACGTGCGGGGTCTCCTGCTACTATTACTCTTTCAGCTATATCTCCCTTCTTAGCCTTTATATGGACTGGTTCATGGAACCCCATTTTTCATCGCCTAAAGAGTTCTCTAACAATACTTTGTGCTAGAGATATATAGCTGGACACGATAATTCCTTGTCTAGGAGACTAAAAATACTATACCCGGAAATAATATAGGATTGCTTAGAGCCGACTAGACGCTAAGGTATGCCTTATATGAGTGTTCTCGAAGACATGTTGTCACGGCTTCTAGGGTTTCAGGGATACGTTATACGTAGGGAGACACTATATCTTGTGGGCTTAGCCTTACTCTTTCTATTATTTGGTCTCATCCTCTTACCCTACGATACCTTCATACTAGTGTTATCACTTACTCTACCAGTCTTAATGCTCCCATTAATAGTCATACCACTACTATACAAGACTAACATTAAAGTATATAGGAGAACAAGCACGGGTCTAGCTGGTTCCCAAGCACATGTAGAACTAGAGGTATATAATGAGTCTAAAATACCAGTTTTACTATCTATTAAAGAATATTCTCCGACTCTGGGATTCTCTGAAAAACATATTATAGGAGTAGAAGGCAGCACGGAGAAAAAGATTGTGTATAGTATTAGAGGTAGGGTTGGCAGGCATAGAATACTATCAAATATAATAATATATGATCCACTAGGACTTATCGGGTTAAGGAATAGAGTTAAAGTAGAGGGAGGCCAGACAATAAAGTTCAAGCCAAGAATACATGAAGTAAAAACG
>JALUDQ010000137.1 GCA_027043985.1 Desulfurococcales archaeon | reverse complement strand
CATTCAAGTATTAGTATATTTTTAACCCTATTATTGTTTCCTAACACTTATCTAGCACTTATAGAATGGTTTTACAACACGTTTATTAGGTAAACCTTTATTATTACAGGGTCACGTATAGGCTATATTGTAACCCAGCTCTGGGTGAGACTTGGTGGCCTTAGTCGAAGACCCTTATGCTCTTCTAGAAAAATGGCTTAAAGCCCGCGAGTTCATCGTTGTCGGTAAGGGCATTGAGCGTGCAGATGCTTTCGATAAAGCCGTCGGTAAGGCGAGATTCGTTGAAGACTACTTCGATAAGGGAGTGTTGTTTGTTAAACAAGTACTAAGCGAAGAACCTCATGCAATCCTTGAGGGAATAGATTACTCGGAAGCATTGAAGATACCGAAAGTAGTAGGAGTATTCACGGCCCAGGACATTCCAGGTGAAAACCAAGTAGGCTACGCACTACCAGACCAGCCGCTCCTAGCAGAAGGCAAGGTAAGATTCCACGCCGAACCAATAGCATTGGTAGCAGCAGAAGACATTGATGCAGCCTTTGACGCGGTTGAAAGGGTAAAGGTAAAGTACAAGCCCTTACCAGTAATTCTAGATCCTTTAGAAGCAATGAACAGAACAGACATACTAGTACACGAGGAGAACGGCTCAAACATAGCCTTCCGAACCAAGGTTAGAAAAGGAAATGTAGAAGAAGGATTCGCTAAAAGCGATGTAATAGTAGAAAACGAGTATAGAACCCACCACCAAGACCACCTCTACCTTGAAACCGAGGGAGCACTAGCAATACCAGACCTTGAGGGAAGAATAACAGTTATCACAGCAGCCCAATATCCCCACCTAGCACAATCAATTGTTGCAAGAGTACTAGGAATACCGATGAGCAAGGTCAAGATAGTAATCCCCTACCTGGGAGGAGGCTTTGGAGGAAAAGACGATGAAGGACCACTAGTAGCGGCTAAAGCGGCACTCGTAGCCTACAAGACTGGTAAGCCAGCCTTCCTAATGTACACACGTGAAGAATCATTGAGAATACATCCAAAGAGAGAAGCAACAATAATACACTACAAGTCTGGTGCAACAAAAGACGGAAAACTAATGGCAATAGAAGTCAAGATAATCCACGATACTGGAGCCTATACTAACCGCGGACCATTTATCCTATGGAGAGCATCAGTCCACGCAAGCGGACCATACCATGTACCCCACGCTAAAGTAGACGGCTACTGTGTCTACACAAACAAGTTCCCACAAGGATCCTATAGAGGCTTTGGCAACCCAAGCATACAGTTCGCAGCAGAAGCCCAAATGGATGAACTAGCTAAGAAGCTAGGAATGGATCCAATAGACTTTAGGTTAAAGAACCTCCTAAGACCGGGGCAGACAACTATAACCAACCAGCTTCTAGACCACTCGGTAGGTATTGCTGAAGCAGTAGAGAAGCTAGCCAAGAAAATAGGCTGGTGGGAGAAGAGAAAAGCCTTCACCGAATACAACAAACACAGTAAACGCTACAAGCGTGGAATAGGCATAGGAGTAGCATGGCACGGCATAAGCACTAGTCGTGGAGTACCAGACTGGAGCAACGCATACATAAAAATAGACAAGGATGGATCGGTAACAGTCTATACTGGTATAATGGAGATGGGTCAGGGATCACCAAACAGTAGCCACCGGCAAATAGTAGCAGAAGTACTAGGAGCCCCACTAGATGTCATAAAAGTAGTATTCGGTACAACTGATGCACCTGATACTGGAGCAACCCATGCATCTCGTGGAACAAGCATAGGTGCAATAGGAGTCCTAGTAGCTGCAGCAAAAATACGTGAGAGATTGAATAAGCTTGCAGCAGAATTACTCAATGCTAGGCCAGATGACATAGTAATAGCGAACGGAAAAGTCTACGTGAGAGGAAATGAGTCAAAGAGCATGACATGGCAGGAGCTAATAAGACAAGCCTATGCGCGCGGAATAGATGTATCAGCTACAGGATACTTCTTCCTACCAAAAGGCAAGTTCGACGATGCTAAGGGCCAGGGCTACGCCTATCCAGCCTACAGCTACGTTGCAGTAGCAGTAGAGGTAGAAGTAGACACCTATACTGGGAGAGTAAGAGTACTCAAAGCATACCCAGCCCTCGCAGCAGGCAAGATAATCAACCCAGTACAAGTAGAGGGGCAAATGGAGGGAGCAATAGCCCAGGGACTAGGCTATGTTCTCATGGAGCAATTTGTCTTTGATGAGAAGGGCAGGGTACTAAACGCTGATATGACCGACTACGTGGTACCAACAGCTCTAGACGTACCAGTAGTAGAAAAACCAGTCTACGTCGAAGACTTATTCAAATACGGTCCCTTCGGAGCCAAGGGAGTAGGCGAAATGGCCCTCATACCAGTACCAGCAGCAATCTCCAACGCAGTATCCCATGCACTAGGAATACGCGTTACAAAATTACCCCTAACGCCCGAGAACGTCTACTTCATGTTAAAGAAGAAATAGTGGGGTGACATGAAGTGTTCTACAAGCTACCAAAATTCAACTATTACCGTGTAACAAGTCTCAATGAAGCATTAAAGCTCATCAACGAGCTAGAAGACTTCAAAGTCGTAGCTGGTGGAACAGACCTAGTAATGGACTTAAAGATCAAGAGATACATACCCAAAAACATCATCGACATATCAAGGGTAAAGGAACTAGACTATATCGTAGACGATGGAGATAGGATAAGAATAGGAGCCTTGACTAAGCTCCAAGAAATAGTTGACTCACCAATAATAAGAGAGAAAGCCTACGTGTTAGCAGAAGCAGTAAACCAGATGGCTTCATGGCAGATAAGAAATATCGCGACAATCGGTGGAAACCTATGCAATGCTTCTCCTGCAGCCGATACAGCACCACCACTCTACGTCCTCAATGCAGAACTCAAACTGGTGAGTGTTGAAGGCGAGAGAATTGTTCCAGTAACAAAGTTCTTCCACGGGCCAAGGAAAACAGAGCTAAAGAAAAACGAGTTATTAGCTGAAATAATAATACCAGTAGAAAAAGATGCGGGAGCATCGGCGATAAAGCTTGGGAGAAGAAATGCTTTCACATTATCAATAGTTGCTGTAGCAACTCTAGTAAAAGTATCAGGTAACAAGTTCACTGATGTACGCGTGGCATTAAACTCGGTAGCACCCACTCCAGTTAGGGCTACAAGTGTTGAAAAGGCATTAACTGGTAGAGAAGTCTCCCTAAAAGCAGTTGAAGAAGCATCGAAGCTAGTAGTAAACGACATCAAACCGATATCGGATGTACGTGCTTCGGCGGATTATAGGCGTGAAATGTCAATAGTATTGACACGTGATTCTCTACTCAAATCACTTGAAAGAATAGGAGTAAGAATTGGAGGTGAAGAGTAATGAAGGTCTCCTTCACTCTCAATGGTAGGAGAGTTGAAGTAGACGTAGAACCCAATGAAGTACTATTAGATGTACTGAGGCTCAAGCTAGGGGTAAAGAGTGTTAGAAGAGGTTGTGAGAGGGCCGAGTGTGGAGCATGCACCGTGCTATTAGACGGAAAACCCGTCTATTCATGTACGGTTCTAGCACCAATGGTTGATGGCCGTACCGTTGAGACAGTAGACTACTTAGCATCAAATGGTGAGTTGAAACCACTAGTAGAAGCATTCGTAAAAGTTGGAGCTATACAGTGTGGCTTCTGTACACCAGGCTTCCTACTAACAGCTTATTCATTGCTAAGGAGGAATCCTCAACCGACTGTTGAAGAGGTTAAGAAGGCTATAGAAGGTAATATTTGCCGCTGTACAGGCTATCAGAAAATAATTGAAGCAATATTACTAGCCTCTAAGCTGTATGCTGAGAAAAGAAGTGAAAGAAAAGAGGAATAATCAATAATAGTTTTTTTCTCTCTAAAAGCACACTTGTTAAAGAATTAAATGGTGGGTAGAAGAATAAAATTTATTTTTAACCCCTAAAGTAGAATTATAGTGTGGTAAAATGAGTCTTCTAACCGAAGCCCAAACTAAAACCACTGCTATAATAATCGTCGCCATAGTTATAATCGCCATAATAGCGGGAGCAGCATATTATCTATCACAGAAACCCGCTCAAACCGTAACAGTAACCCAGACACAAACCGTAACCCAAACAGCCTCCCCGACAACCACGACCTCTCCAACACAAACCGTAACGCCGCCCAAGATTAAAGAAATTAAAATCGGATTGATCGAGCCACTTACTGGTGCTCACGCAGTCTTCGGTCAAGAAGCTAAACAAGCAGCAGAACTAATCATTGACGTTATTAATAACGAGTTGGGAGGAATCAAGAATCTTGGTGGAGCCAAGCTTAAACTAGTTGTAGCTGATGCTGGTGAGACACCAGAGCAAGCAAAGTTGGCAGCAGAGAAGCTTGTAGCCCAAGAGCACCCACCAATAATTCTAGGCGCTTATATCAGCCGTATGACTGCAGCAGTAGCAGAGGTAACAGAGCGTGAAAAGATAATCCTAGTCATGGATGGACTAGTAGACAGCTTAACCGAGCAGGGATGGAAATACGTGTTTAGAGCAGCACCCAAGGCCAGTGCTCACGGTAAATCGGCCGTGGACTTCGTAGTAGAAATGGCTAAGAAGAAGAACTTAACAATAAAGAAGGCAGCAGTAATACACGAGGACTCGATCTTTGGAACCTATGTAGCTCAGGGTGCTATTAAAGAACTAGTAAAGTACGGTATCGACTATATGGCAGAAGCATACCCATACGATATAAGCGATGCAACACCAATAGTATCAAAGCTAATGGACTATAACCCAGACGTAGTTATATCAGTACCCTACTTCCACGACGGTGTATTAATCGCTAAGACTATCAAGGAGATGGGCTTCCACCCAATGTTCATAGCTGGTGCTGGCGCTTGTGGATACACTGATCCAGATTCAATTAAGGCTGCTGGAGAAGCAGTAGAATGGTACACTAACACTTACAGCTACAACCCAGCCAGACCAACAGAATGGAACAAGAAGATAGTAAAGATGTTCGAAGAGAGATACGGCAAACTGCCAACCGAGGCTGCTGGAATAATCTTCTACTCACTAATGGTCGTCAAAGAAGCATTAGAAAAAGCGGCTGAACTACACCCAGAAGACCCATTGAATCCCGACAACCTACGTGAAGCCTTCTTATCACTAGACCTAACGGACAACAACAGCATTGCAGCGCAACTATACCCGACTGGCCATATAAAGTTCGCACCAAATGGCGACAACATCTATGCTGGAACCGCTATACTTCAAGTAATCAACGGTGAACCACACGTAGTATGGCCTGACCCAGAGCCCGGAATACAACCAGTATTCCCGAGACCTGATTGGCCTGGAGCTAAGGGTTAGTATGAAACTATGTGTTATTGAATATTATAGTTTAACAAACAATTTTTTACTTAAACACATTCCAAAACCCTTATAAAGAACTCCTAACCTATACTACTGTGTGCAAAATAGTTTAACTAGTTAAGCCGCAAATACGGTCTCATAACAAACACCTTGAAACCCAGTACGCGAGGGTGTAATGTGAAGTGATCTCCATAGATCCCTCACTACTAGCCCAAAACCTTGTCAACGGTGTTTTCACAGGGCTCCTATACTCTCTAGTAGCACTAGGACTAGCATTGATTTTCGGCGTCATGGATATAATAAACTTCGCTCACGGAGACTTCGTAATGGTTGGAGCCTACCTAACCTACGTGCTAGCGACAACATTCTTGATAGAGCCTTCGCTGACAGCGTTTATAACGATGCCGATATTCTTCCTCTTAGGTATAGTGATCTACAAGTTGATTATTGAGAAGGTTCTCGGAGCAGAGCCCTTGATCCAGATAGCCGTAACAGTTGGTTTGCTAATGGTGCTGAGAAACCTAGCATTAATGATATTCCATGCTGAGCCAAAGGGAGTGCCCTTCACAATATTTACACAGCCAATAGTATTAGGTCCTATAACAATTGCATCTTCTAGATTGGCTGCTGGAATAGTGAGTCTAGTAGCATTAGGCCTAGTACATTTATTGTTAACGAGAACTAAGTGGGGTATAGCTGTAAGAGCAACAGCTGATGATAGAGAAGTTGCAGAACTCATGGGCATCAATGTGAAGAAAGTATACGCGGTAACCTTTGGCCTCGGTACAGCTCTAACAGCGCTTGCAGCCGCCTTAATAATGACTTTTAGTAGAGCCGACCCATACCTCGGCCTACTCTACGGCCTACTCTCATGGGTTATAGTAGCTATGGGCGGTCTTGGAGGAGTAGTGGGAGTACTGTTCTCGGGCCTCATAATCGGTATAATAGAGGCATTGGGCATAACTATCGTGGGAGCTGGTGCACGTGAACTATTCATCTATCTGACATTCTTCTTCGTACTATGGTTCCGTCCAAGAGGACTCTTCGGTAGGAGGTGATAGACGCAATGCCCGGAACGCTATCGAAAAAACTAGCATTAACTAAGGAGAGACTTTACAGCCTAGTAGGACTAGCAATAGTATTAGCACTCGTACCAGTATTCCTAGGCTTCAACTTCTACTATGTACTCCTAGCAACCAACGTTATGTTAGCAGCATCTCTAGTAGCAGCATGGAATATTATTGGAGGATACGCTGGTCAACTAGATTTAGCGGCATCAGCCTACATGGCATTAGGAGCAGTAATAACTGGCCACCTCCTAGCGAGCTTCGGGCTAACGCCCTGGATAGGAATGTTTATTGGAGCAGCTGTAGCTGTTGGCGTAGCAGTATTAGTAGGATATCCGACTTTCCGCTTTGGCATAAAGGAGGTATGGTATGCTCTACTGACTTCAGCACTAGTAGTGATAATGATGAGGATCTACTATTTGATCTACGGGTCCTTTGAAACCTATATACCTCACATGGAGCCAGAGTGGCTCTACCTAACTTTCCGCCGCTACGAAGTCTACTACTACATGCTTGCAACAATGCTTGTCATCATAATATGGGTTAACTTGAAGATAAAGGACAGCAAGCTAGGATACTACCTAGCAGCAATACGTGAAGACGAGCTCGCTGCCGAGGCTCTGGGCATTGATGTGCGTCGCTACAAGCTCTATGCTCTAATGATATATGCCGCCTTGGCTGGCTTGGTGGGAGGAATATACATAACGTTAACGGGGATACTATCATTTAGGCTCTTCGACCCCTGGCTAGGTATTGTTACAGCAGTAATGGGTATTGTAGGTGGACTTGGAAGTATTGGTGGAGCAGTATTAGCGGCAGTCATATTGAGGTCCTTAGAGGAGTACTTGCGTGGAGCTATTGGTGCAACCTATCCTGGATCCCACCTACTAGTCTATGGTCTAATACTGATACTCGTAGGAGTATTGAAGCCCGAAGGCCTTGCCAGCCTCTTAGACTACCTCAAAAAGAAGATAATTCGTCGGTAGAAAGGAGGTGGAATAGCCGTGCCCGAACCCTTACTTAGAGTAGAAGACGTTGTTAAACGGTTTGGTGGTATAATAGCTGTAAACCACATGTCCATGGAGGTCTATGAGAACGAGATACTAGGACTAATAGGACCCAACGGTGCTGGTAAGACCACGTTATTCAACTGTATAACAGGCGTATACAAGCCGGAAGAAGGAAGGATTATCTTCCAAAACGAGGATATAACAGGGTTACCACCCCATGTGATAATACAGAAAGGTATTGCTCGTACATGGCAGAAGGTAAGGCCCTTCAAAAAGCTAACTGTACTAGAAGCAGTAACCGTGGGAGCACTACTTAGAACCCCCGATGTAGATGAGGCTAGAGAAACCGCTAAAGAGATCCTAGAATTCATAGGAATAGAGAAGAGCCGGTGGAATAGGCTTGGAAGCGAGATAACCCTAATAGAACACAAGCTAGTAGATCTTGCTAGAGCCCTAGCAACGAGGCCAAAACTAATACTATTAGACGAGGTTGCAGCTGGTCTAAGACCCCACGAAATGGATGAGCTCGCTAAAGTATTGTTAAAGGTTAGAGAAGAATACAAGCTAACACTAATAGTAGTAGAACACGTTATGAGATTCGTTATGGGTCTCAGCGAGAGAATAGTAGTAATGCACGAAGGCAAGAAGATAGCTGAGGGTAGGCCCGAGGAAGTAGCCAATAATCCAAGAGTAGTTGAAGCCTATCTTGGAACAAAACCATTGTAGAGGGGTGGAAACACATGGCACGCGAGGTTCTTGTATTAGATAAGATAAACGCTGGTTACGGTGAATTCCACGTATTATTCGATGTTAACCTCAAAGTACATGAGGGGGAAATAGTAGCACTCGTGGGCCCCAATGGTGCTGGTAAGACTACAACACTTAGAACAATCATGGGTATGACAACCCTATACTCCGGTAAAGTACTATTGAATGGAAAGGATGTCACCAAGATACCGACACACAAGAGAATAGAACTAGGAATAACAATGGTCCCAGAAGGTAGGAGAATATTCAAGACGCTAACAGTCTACGAGAACCTCCTAGCTGGCGCATTAACCAAGAAGGCCCGGCAAAGATTCCAGGAAAACCTAGAACTAGTATTCAACTTCTTCCCCAAGCTCAAGGAGAGACGGAACCAGATAGCTGGAACACTATCCGGCGGAGAAGCGCAAATGCTAGCAATAGCTAGAGCATTAATGGCAGACCCTGACATCCTACTACTAGACGAGCCAAGCCTTGGCCTAGCACCCAAAATAGTAATCCAGGTCTTCGACATAGTGAAGAAACTAAGAGAAGAAGCAGACAAGACAATCCTACTAGTAGAACAACACGTAAAACACAGCCTAGAAGTAGCAGACAGAGCCTACGTACTAGAGCAGGGCAAGATAGTATTAGAAGGAGAAGCAAAACAACTCCTAACAGATGAAAGATTAAGGAAAGCCTACCTAATACTATAAACACAAATAATAATCTACCAACAATATTCTATTAAAACAAAATCTTTTTCCTTCAACTCCACGAATAACAGATTTGTAACGATAATTATAGAAAAACAATACAAATCCGAGTGAAACACATTAATTCTCCTTTACGGGCTGAAATTCCCAAGATCTAGGGATTTATATACTTGGGATATAGATCATGGAACTAAGGCAATACTAGGAGCTGAATCATCTTATCTATGGTACGAAGACTTTTACTCCGAGACCACTTGCTTTCTCGGCCATTTTCTTATCGAAGGTGTAAAGAGAGTCCTCATGTACTAGCGCTAATACTATGTAGAATGAGTCATATACTGTTATACGTTCTCTAACAGCTATTTCCATTATTTTATCTAGGAACTCTTCTAAATTATACACTTGAATTAACCGCCATAATCTCCGTAGTCTTTTTATAGCCTTCATGGTCTCTTCATAGCTTATATCCTTTAATAATACATTATGCTTCCATATAGCATTAAGTACTTCAGATAAAGCTATCTCTGGCACACGTATATTCATATCTTCTCTTACCAGCTTCCTAAAAGTTGCTAGTGCTTTATTACTGAGAGGTTCACGAATGACCAGCTTTACTAGAAAGGAGGCATCAAGTACAACCATTAGCTCAAGCACCCAATATTGGAGTGAGTTATCGTTTTTCGCGGTCTTCCCTAATTAATGGTGTACTGTCATTTGCTACTTGAGGAGCTTTTGAGAGTTCTTCTTCGATTTCATCTAATAGTCTCTCTAACTCGATTTGTTTTAGCTTTGCTTCGAGAAAACGTCTAACCTCCTCTGAGATATTTATCCCGTATTCTTCGAGTTTTTCCTTAACATGCCTGGGCACACGAACATGTACTACTGCGCTCATATACAGTACCGTGTTATATACTGTAACACGAATATGTATAAATTTAACTATAACATGAATTGTTTTTTAACCTCTAAAATGGGGGACTTAATAGAGTTCATTAAAGTTCATAAAGCTGAACATTTTTCTAAACTCCTACCAAATATTATAAATATTATAGAAATATTTACTATCCTAGTACATTTATTTTCTCAACGATTAGATAGATAATAGGTTAATGAAGTCTTAAAAGTGTAGAAAAAGGGGTCATAGCCCCAAAGAAATCCCCCTATTCAGTGGGGAGGGGCTCTATCCACCCCTCCCTTTAAGGTATCTGTTTGAGGGGCTTCATCCACTATTATTACTGTGTTTTCCAGGGCTATAAGTTTTAATTATATTTCATTAGTCAATTAGTCTACGATCCTCCTCCAATAAGCGAGGGAAAGCGTTGACGCTAGTACTAGTACTAATATGATGCTCGTTACTGGTGATTCTGGTATCGGGATGATACTCGTCTGGGCTAAGACCATCATTATAGATCCCCGTGTCTCATCTTCTAGGGGGTAAGCATAGACTTGTTTCAACTCAGTGTCAACGCCGGTGTTGTTGAGGACTTTTAGCTCGGTAGTATTCCAGTAGTAGAGCTTTAACGAGAGTTCCTCGAGGTTGTTATCGGTTATATCGTCTATGGTATAGTTTACTTTAACCGTTATAGGCCAGGAGACATGGTCGAGTCTACCAATCTTTACGTCAAAATATTTCCCAAGACTCCCCTTGTCAACTGGAACATATTCTGGCAACGGGTTAACTGGTAAGACGCAGAGGCGTACACATGTAGAGCCAGTAGCATTTACCACTAATCCTATATCACCAGAACTAGTCTCCAAGGAAACTATGCCTCCAAGAGTAGAAGTTCTAACACACTCGGAAGCAACGGCGAGCCTGACAATAACGCTATGGTTTTCACCAGAACCTAGTTCTCTGAAAACAATAACAGTATCATAAATACCCGGTGGATACGCAGGGACACTAACGTAAACTGTGCCCGATTGACCGCTTAGCAGAGAAAAGCTTCCAGGATAAATGCCGACCCCACTATTATTAGTAGTAGCAGTGAAAAAGCCTACTCCACTACCAAAATATCTTACATGTAACTGGAAAACACTACTCTCATTGGTATCGACAACGTTAACAGTAAACTCGGGGTCAACGCTGAAAACACTTGTAGCAGCAGTAGCGTTTAAGCCCAGACCAAGGAAGAATAAGAATAACATACCATATAGGAATAAGTTTAGTTTCCTCACATAAATCAACTCGTAGTAGCCATGTACAACACTACTACAAACATCATTTAAAAAACCGCTACAGCAAAACTCTAAAACAAAGAAACATAGCAAACCTACAGTCCACTCAATCCCATATCAAAGTATAGAGTAGAGCCTCCCATACCACTTGTTAGAGGAACCTATAAAACGAGCCAAGGTAGTTAAGCATAAAGGCGCGGAAAGAAAAATTTTAGCGATCCATCAATGGATATATGATTCCAAAGATAATGAGAGGAAGAGAAGAGTGGTATGGGTTATCGTCACTCACGATGACTTAGACGGTATTGGTGCAGCGGCATTATTTGTTCGTGGCTTAGGCTTGGACAAGGGTAGTGTTAGGCTTGTTTTCTGCCAGCCTCAGAGAGTTGACAAATGTTTTGGGAGGGCTCTCCGCATTAGAGGCGTTGAAGGCGTTGGCGTTCTTGACTTGGGTTTAAACTGGAGGGTTTATGGGGGCGTTGTTGAAGTCTATGAGAGATGGGGTAAAGGAGTAAGGGTTACCTGGCTTGACCACCATGTATGGGAAGGGGAATGGTTGAATGGTTTAAGAAAACTGGGCTTTGATGTCCTTGTTGATCGTGGGACTTGTGCTACCGGTGTTGTAGCAGAATACTTTAGCTTAAACGATGATTTCTCTAAGCGTCTTGTATCAGCTGTTTGTAGTGTTGACCTATGGCGCTGGGATAATCCTATGGCTCCCTTCTTGTTTAGGCTTGCTGATTCCTGGAGTGATGAGAAGGGTTTAAGGAGGCTCTTCAACTCTTTCGTTGAGGGAGTCGTGTGGAGGGATGAGTGGAATAGTATTGTAGAGAGATATGTTGACGAGGAGTTGAGAGGTTATGATAGAATTAAAAAGTATCTTAGAATAGTAGATGTTAACGGCTGTAGGATTATCGTAGCGGTAAAGTATTGGCAGGGCCCACCTCATAGAAACTTCTTGGCCCAGTACTTGATGTCAAGGTATAGTGGTGATATAGCTGCTATACCCGTTGTTGGGAGAGGTATAAGTCTGCGTTCACGAGAAGTCGATGTTAGAAGAATCGCGGTAAAACTTGGTGGAGGAGGGCATCCTAGAGCTAGTGGTGCTCCTA